>DASZMW010000353.1:0-4125 GCA_035551735.1 Humibacter sp.
CTCGGGCGGAAGCCCCGGCGTGCCTGCGCCCGCGCCCACGCCCACGCCCACGAGCACGCAGTCGAGCACGACCACGACGTCGAGCCCGTGCGGTCAAACGGGCATGGGCAGCTCGTGCGATCAGACGGGCACGGGCACCGGGAGCACGAGCACAGGCGCGACCACGACAACGGCAGCGATTACGCCGTCGTCGACGACGACGACGACGACGACGACGGGATATCAGTCGAGCACGACCACGACGCCGTGCGACCAGTCAGGCATGACCGCCCCGACGAGCACGTGCACGAAGGCGGGCACGGCGACCGGTACGACGACGGGCTCCAACGACCAGTCGGCGACGACCTCGACGACAGGCTCGACCTATCCGTCGAACTCGACCTTCCAGTTCGGTCCGGGTCCGGGCACGAACAACTCGGGCGAGGAGACCGTCACGGCCACCGGAGTGCACATCGTGTTCACCCAGCCGGTGAGCGCGCCGGGTGCTCCCGCCCAGTTCGTCGAGCACATCCTCGGTGAGGTGTTCGTGGACTCTCTTGCGAGCCCGCCCACGCCGCTCCCGAACATCCCCTTCTCCAGCTCGTCGCTCTCCTCTTCCTCGTCCTCGCCCTGCCTCAGCGGCGGCCACCTGGGCTCGAAGACGTCCGGGAGCGCCTTGTCCGCCGGCGGCAGCTCCTCCGTCGCAGGATCGGGAGCGTCGGGTTCCGGCTCCCTCGGTGCATCGTCCAGCTTGGGCTCGACCTCGCAGCCGACGAGCGCGACCTCGACCGGCAACTCCCTGCCGGCACGGTTCGCGACGGCGTTGCGGAAGCCGCTGTGGCTGCTTCTCGCCTACGTGGTGTGGCAGTTGCTCGTGATCGGCACGGGCTGGAGCTTGTGGAACTGGCGGAGAGGCGGAGCGTCGTGAGCACCGCCGGCAAAGCTGTGGGGGGTGGCAGTCGTTTGCGCGTGCGGCCGCGGGATCCCACTGTCGGCTACGCCTTCTGTCCCGATGACCGCTTCTGGTTCCGTCCCGCCTACACCGAGGGCAAATGCCCCCTCTGCGGCGAGGTCGCTCCCGACGGAGCAGCTCCTTCGTCGCGACTGGCGGGGATCGACCGTTCCTGGCTCGGAGTGGGCGGGCTCGCGCTCCTGTCGGTCGCCATGTTGGCCCTGGTGCTGTACATGTACTTCAGGGGTTAGACGTCGGGGCGTTTCTATTCATCTGCCCGTGTGCGGTGGCGCAGTGGGTAGTTGCACCGTGACGCGGAGCCCGCCGGCGGCCCGGGGGGTGAGGGTGAGCGTTCCGTCGTGTGCCTGGGTGATGCTCTTGACGATTGCGAGGCCGAGTCCGACACCTGCATGGTCGGTGCGAATGCGTTTGGTGCCGCGAAGAAACGGTTCGGCAAGTGTGGCAACTCCCTGTTGGGTGAGCTTCTCGCCGGTGTTCTCGACGGTGAGCGCCACGCCCTTCGGGTGAACGCTCGTCGTGACCCACACCGTGCCCTCTTCGGGCAGGTTGTGGACGATCGCGTTCTGCACGAGGTTCGTGGTCATTTGCAGCAGGAGCGCGTGTGAGCCGACGGTGGGGGTGATGTCGCCGGAGGTCTCGATGGTGAGGCCGCGTTTTTCTGCGAGGGGGAGGAGCGTTTCAGTCGCTTCTTCCGCTATGAGGGACAGGTCGACTTGTTCTCGCGTGAAGGACTGTTGGTCGGCGCGGCTGAGCAGGAGCAGTGCTTCGGTGAGGTCGATCGCGCGGGTGTTGACGGCGTGGAGGCGGTCGACGAGCTCGCCGGTGTCGCGGTTCGGATCGTTGCGGGCCACGTCGAGAAGCGTCTGCGCAATCGCCAGCGGAGTGCGCAGTTCGTGGGAGGCGTTGGCTGCGAATCTCCGCTGCTCGGCGACGTGCGCCTCGAGCCGCGCGAGCATGGCGTCGAAGCTGTCGGCGAGCTCACGGAACTCGTCCTGACGTCCTTCCAACTCGATCCGGTGGGAGAGCGATCCGGTCGCTGCCATGCGTGTGGCGTCCGTGATGCGGGTCAGGGGGGCGAGCATGCGGCCGGCGAGAAGCCACCCTCCCAGGAGACCGAATACCAGCAGGAACACCATCGCGACGGCCGCGATCGGAGCGAAATCGCGCAGGAGGTCCGCGTGGCTGCGCACCAGGAAGATCACACCAGGGTGCACACCACGCGAAAGGGAGAAGTACCCGGCGGCGAGCAGCACCGCACCTGCGAGCATGAGGAAGCCGGCGTAGCTGAGGGTGAGCTTGAGGCGAACGCTAAAACCGGGGGCCCTATCCACGCTCTTCCCCTACAACCCGGTGTCTGGATGCGTGTCGATGCGGTAGCCGACGCCGGGCACTGTGGCAATGATCCGCGGTTCTCCGAGCCGTTTGCGTAGCGCCGAGACAGTGATGCGCACCGCGTTCGTGAACGGGTCTGCGTTCTCGTCCCACGCTCGTTCCAGAAGCACCTCGGCGCTGACGACGCCGCCTTCGGCGGAGACGAGGACTTCGAGCACTGCGAACTGCTTCCTCGTCAGCGCGACGTAGCGGCCGTCGCGGTAGACCTCCCGGCGGAACGGATCCAATCGTAGACCTGCGATCTCTCGCATAGGCGGCCTGTTGTGGGCCCGCCTGCGGTCGAGCGCTCTGAGACGAAGCACGAGCTCCCGGAGCTCGAACGGCTTCGTGAGGTAGTCGTCGGCGCCGAGCTCGAACCCTGTCGCCTTGTCGTCGAGACGGTCGGCGGCGGTGAGCATGAGGATCGGCATGCCGCTGCCCGAGGCGACGATGCGCTTCGCGATCTCGTCACCGGAAGGGCCAGGGATGTCTCGGTCGAGGACGGCGATGTCATAGGCGTTGAACCTCAGCAGCTTCAGAGCGGACTCGCCGTCGCTTGCGATGTCGGCGGCGATCGCTTCCAGGCGCAGGCCGTCGCGGATGGCTTCCGCCATAAACGGCTCGTCCTCGACGATCAACACTCGCACGCCCGGATGGTAGAGCCGCGGCATATCGCCGGCATATCGAAAAACCGATACGCGCTCATAACGCGCGGCGGGCAAGTCTGGAGGCGTGACCCACGGCAAGCAAGCGCGAGCGACAACCCCTTCGATTCGAACTCGCAGGATCCGCGCCGCGGGCGTGCTCGTCGTCATCGTGGCGATCGCCGCATCTCTCGCCTACCAGTTGCTGCCGTCCTCCTCGTCGACGGTCACATCACCCGGCGACGTCGCTCCAACGGAGCATGGTGCTGCGCGCGGCGGAGCCGTGCCCGCCACGGTGTGGCCGGCGTACGGTCAAGCCGCCGTCCAGATCGGCCAGTCGCGCATCGAAGCCGGGCCGAACCAGCACGAGGCTCCGATCGCCAGCGTCGCGAAGGTGATGACGGCGTATCTCGTGCTTCGTGACCACCCGCTAGGCGCGGGCGAGGACGGTCCGACGATCACGCTCACCGGCGCCGATGTCGCCGACACCGATCGCCGGAGCCGACAACGCGAGTCGGTCGTGCCGATCGTCGCGGGCGAGCAGTTGACCGAGCGGGAGGCACTGCAAGCGCTGCTGCTGCCGTCCGCGAACAACATTGCCGCCGTCCTCGCGCGTTGGGATTCCGGCTCGGACGCGCGGTTCGTAGCGCAGATGAATGCCACCGCACGGTCGCTCGGTATGACGCGCACCCACTACACCGACCCAAGCGGTTACGACGACAGGACGGTTTCGACTGCCGCTGACCAGCTACGCGTTGTCGACCAGGCCATGCGTCTACCGGCGTTCGCGAACATCGTCGCGACATCGAGTGCGACGCTGCCCGTCGCCGGCACGGTGCACAACACCAACACGCTGCTCAGCCGCAACGGCTTCGTCGGTGTGAAGACAGGCTCCGACCGAGCCGCGGGCGGCTGCTTCGCGTTCCGGGCGATCCGCCTCGTACGCGGCAAGCGTACGACGATCACCGGCGTCGTGTTGGGCCAGCCCGGTTACGACGTGATCGACGCAGGCCTGGCAGCGGCAGAGGCGATGGTCGACCGCATCACCGGCGACCGAGTCGGGCCGGGATCACCGCAACAACTCCCGGCGCCAGGAGCTCTGCTTCGTACGCACGCCCGGCAGAGAACCGGTGTCGATCCAAACAGCACACGAGGAGG
>DASZMW010000354.1:0-4082 GCA_035551735.1 Humibacter sp.
CACGGCGTCACGAGCAACTTCTTGCATTGATCGGTTCTCGGCTGCCGCGCGCATCCGAAGCGCCTCGGTCTCGTCATCCGTCAATCGCAGTGTCATGGCCATGAACCTATGGTATCAACCGTGATACCGGATGGCCTTCGCCTCGGTCTGTTCGCGCATGAGCAGTTCGATCCGATGTGGACGAAGAGACTTCAACGACCGTCGAACGTCACGCGCAGCGCGATCTCCAGCCCACGCACGATGTCCTCGAGCGGCAGCACCGGATCTTCGGCCGGTCCGCCGAAGCCGACCGCCCACGGTAGATGGATGAACCCGGCGCGCATGCCGGCGCCTCCCGCTGCCCCGACGCCGTCGCCTCCCGCGCGCAGCGTCACGGCATCCATCAGCCTGAAGAAGACGTGGTTGCACACGAACGCGCCTGCGCTCAGCGACGGTCGCGCGGGGATGCCCGCGGCGGCGATCGCGTTCACGATCGGCTTCACCGGCAACGTGCTGAAGTAGGCGGCGGGGGCGCCAGGCAGCGAAGGTTCGTCGACGGGCTGCTCGCCGTCGTTGTCGGGTACCCGTGCGTCGATGAGGTTCACGGCGACCCGCTCCGGCGTGATCCACGCGCGGCCGCCGGCGAGGCCGGTGGCAATGACGACGTCGGGGGAGTGCTCCGCAAGCAGCTCGTAGAGACGCACGGCACTGCGGCCGAACGCGGTCGGCAGAACGGCGGTGACGAGTTCCTCCGGACCGTTCCAGGCATCCGCGACGAGGTGCACGGCCTCGGCCGACGGATTGCGGGCGTCGCCGGCGAACGGTTCGAAGCCGGTGAGCAGTGCGGTGGTCATCGCTCCAGCGTAGGCACGCGACCGGTCGGGTTGCGCAGACGGACCGAATAGGCTTGATCCCCGTGGCCACCCGTCTCTCGAATCTCTTCCTCCGCACGCTCCGCGAAGACCCCTCCGATGCCGAGGTGACGAGCCACAGGCTGCTCGTGCGCTCCGGTTACATCCGGCGTCAGGCGCCGGGAATCTTCGCGTGGCTGCCGCTCGGGCTCCGGGTGAAGAACAAGATCGAGGCGATCGTCCGGGAGGAGATGGCGGCCGCGAGTGCCCAGGAAGTGCACTTCCCCGCGCTGCTGCCGCGTGAGCCCTACGAGGTGACCGGCCGCTGGACAGAGTACGGCGACGGCATCTTCCGGCTCAAGGACCGCAAAGACGCGGACTACCTGCTTGCACCGACGCACGAGGAGGCCTTCACCCTGTTGGTGAAAGACCTGTACTCGTCGTATAAAGATCTGCCGCTGACGATCTTCCAGATTCAGGACAAGTACCGCGATGAGGCGCGTCCGCGCGCCGGCCTGCTTCGAGGCCGCGAGTTCACGATGAAGGATGCCTACTCCTTCGACGCCACTGATGCCGGCCTCGACGCCTCCTACGAGGCCCAGCGCGCAGCGTACGAGCGCATCTTCACCCGCCTCGGCCTCTCGTACGTGATCGTGAAAGCAGATGCCGGCGCCATGGGTGGATCGCGCAGCGAGGAGTTCCTGCACCCGACGCCCGTCGGCGAGGACACGTTCGTGCGTTCGGCCGGAGGATATGCGGCGAACGTCGAGGCGTTCACCACCGAGGTTCCGCCGTCGCGCTCGTACGAGAAGCTGACGCCGCAGGAAGTGGTGGACACTCCGAACACGCCGACCATCGAGGCGCTCGTCGCCATCGCGAACGAGAAGCACCCGCGTCCGGACGGTCGTTCCTGGACCGCGGCGGACACGCTGAAGAACGTCGTACTGGCGCTCACCCACCTCGACGGCACCCGCGAGGTGGTGGTCGTCGGCCTGCCCGGGAACCGCGAGGTGGACATGAAGCGTGCCGAGGTGGCGTTCGCGCCGGCCGAGGTCGAGCCGGCCAGTGATGCGGACTTCGCGAAGCATCCTGGACTCGTCAAGGGATACATCGGGCCGTGGTCGCCGGAGGGCGCGGCGCTCGGCGAGAAGTCGCGTACCGGTGTGCGCTACGTCGTCGACCCACGGGTGGTCGACGGATCGGGTTGGGTCACCGGCGCGAACGTCGAAGGCAAGCACGTGCTGGGCCTCGTCGCCGGCCGGGACTTCACGGCGGACGGCACCGTCGAGGTTGCGGAGGTGCTGCCTGGCGATCCGGCGCCGGATGGCTCCGGCTCGGTCGAGCTTGCACGTGGCATGGAGATCGGGCACGTGTTCCAGCTCGGCCGCAAGTACGCGGAGGCGCTTGGTCTCAAGGTGCTCGACGAGAACGGCAAACTCGTGACGGTGACAATGGGTTCGTACGGCATCGGGGTGACCCGCATTCTGGCGATCATCGCCGAGGAGAACAACGACGACAAGGGTCTGATCTGGCCCGAGTCCGTCGCACCGTTCGACGTGCACGTCGTGGCGACAGGCAAGGATGCCGCTGTGTACGAGGTGGCGGACGGCCTGGTGGGCTCGCTGGAGGCATCCGGTCTCGACGTGCTCTACGACGACCGGCCCAAGGTGTCGCCCGGCGTGAAGTTCGGCGACGCAGAGCTGATCGGCGTACCGCGCATCGTGATCGTGGGGCGGGATGCCGCCGAAGGCATCGTCGAACTCTGGGATCGCCGAACAGGCGAGCGCACCAAGGCGCCGATCGCCGACGCGGTGGCCGCACTGGCCGGGCGTTCGGCGCGGAGTCGCTGAACCGGCCGATTGATTCGCGCGGCTGGGCGTCCCCGGCGCCACAATTCAGGATATGAGGTCGTCCGCGACGAATACGTGTGCGGATGACGACATGTCCTGAATTGTGGTGACCGTCAGCGGGACATCCCGCACAGGCG
This sequence comes from Humibacter sp., assembly GCA_035551735.1. Taxonomy (GTDB): domain Bacteria; phylum Actinomycetota; class Actinomycetes; order Actinomycetales; family Microbacteriaceae; genus Humibacter. The sequence continues at coordinate 2,818 of DASZMW010000354.1, forward strand.
GAGGCTCATTCCTCAACGGTGGCGGTCCGGAACAATAGCCGGTCCGCCCCTCCGGTCACCGGCCGACATCAGAGCGACGCGAAGAATGCCGCGAGGTCGACCTCTCGGCCGAGGATGCGCCCCGCAGCCCGGTGACCGGAGCGGAACGCTCCCTCGACGGTCGCGGGTTCGCTGCCCCAGGTGGCCTCACCCGCGAGGTGTAGAACGCCGCCGACCGGCTCGGCGATGGCGTCATGATCGTGATGCGACGCACCGGCGGCGACGTACGAATACGAACCGACGGAGAACGGATCCTGACCCCACCGGGTGATCCAGTGCGCGACCGGATCCGGAACGGACTCACCGAACATGCCGCGCAGAGTCTCGACGACGTCGGTGACGACAACGGTGTCGTCCCACTCCTGCACCTCGCGCCCCCAGGGTCCTGCCGCGAAGGTCAGCAGCATGGGCGTTCCGCTGACGGCCGAGACGTCGTACCAGGAATGCCAGTGCTCACCTGGCGTGCCGAGCTGCCGGATCGCGTAGAGCCCGTCGTCCCAGAACGGCTGCGGGAACTGCAGGAAGATCTTGTTGAATACGCCCATTCCGAGTCGTTCGATCGGGGCGGTGACCGAGTCGGGGAGCGGCGGCTCGAACGCGATGGCTCCCGCCTTCAGCACGCCCAGCGGCACGGTCACGATCGCGTGCGCTGCCTCGAAGGTCGAGGCATCCGTCTGCACAATGACGCCGTGGGCCGTCCATGAAATCGCCCGCACGATCTCATTCAGTCGAACGTCGAGGCCGTCGGCGATCGTGCGGGATAGCTCGTCGTAGCCGCGGGCGAAGATCACCTCGTCACCGTCGATGATGTCTTCATCGAGGCCGTGGGCGTCGAGGTCGCCGATCCACGCGCCGCACTGCTCCTCGACGCGATGCCGGAAGAACTCGCGCACGTTCTCGATGCGTTCCTCGTCCAACGGCATCGCCGACAGCACCCGTTCCGTTGCGGCGAGGTAGGTCTCGCCGTGCGGAGCGCCGGTGACGAGTCGCTGGAGCGCCAGATCGGCGGCCGCCACGTCGGCGACCCACTGGTCGGTGGCTGCGGCATCCATGAGGTCGCCGGCGTCGTCGAAGTTCGCAAGGGGACGCCCGCCCGCCTGAAAGCTTCCTACCGTGAACTCGATGGTCGGCACGGAAAGGGTGCGCGCCAGATCCCACACGGCCGAACCTTCGATGCCGTGGATCCAGGAAGCGCCGAGGTCGACCGGGAATCCCGCACCGCGGTC
>DASZMW010000355.1:0-1916 GCA_035551735.1 Humibacter sp.
GACCTCGGGCCCGCAGTGGGTGTAGAGCACCGCATCGGACTCGCGGGGAATCGTGGAGCCCACCGAGTTGCAGATCGCGAGCACGCGCGCCGACTGCTCGCGGGCGTGCTTGACGGCCATCAGGGTGTCCATCGTCTCGCCCGACTGGCTGATCGAGATGACCAGGGTGCCATCAGTGATGACCGGCTCGCGGTAACGGAACTCGTGGCTGAGCTCCACTGTGACGGGAACGCGCGCCCACTTCTCGATGGCGTAACTGCCGACCATGCCGGCGTACGCCGCCGTGCCGCAGGCGATGATGGTGATGCGATCGATGCCCGTGAGCAGTGCGTCGAGGTCCTCGAGTTCGGGGATCACGGCGGCGTCGTCGTGAATGCGGCCGCGCAGGGTGTTGGCGACGGCATCCGGTTCCTCGGCGATCTCCTTCGCCATGAAGCTCGGCCAGCCGCCCTTGTCGGCGGCAGAGGCATCCCACGCCACCTCGAACGGCTCGACTTCGACGCCGTTGCCGTCGAAGTCGGTGACGGTCACCTCGTTCGGCGTGATGACGACGATCTGGTCCTGGCCGATCGCGACAGCGCGACGGGTGTGCTCGACGAAGGCTGCGACATCCGATCCGAGGAAGTTCTCGCCATCGCCCAGGCCGATGACCAGGGGTGAGTTGCGGCGAGCCCCGACCACGACGCCTGGCCGATCGCGGTGCACGGCGAGCAGCGTGAAGGCACCCTCGAGGCGTGCCGCCACAGCCCGGAAGGCCTCGACGAGGTCGCCCGTTCGACGGTATTCGCGGCCGAGCAGCACCGCTGCCACCTCGGTGTCGGTCTCGCTGGTGAACTCGAATCCCTCTGCGGTCAACTCGTCGCGCAGTGAGGCGAAGTTCTCGATGATGCCGTTGTGGATGACGGCGAGCTTGCCGTCATCGCCGAGATGCGGGTGCGCGTTGCGGTCGGTCGGGCCGCCGTGCGTCGCCCACCGCGTGTGGCCGATGCCGGTCGCGCCGTCCGGGATCGGATGCCGCTGCAACTCGTCTTCGAGCACGCCGAGCTTGCCGGCCCGCTTGGCCACGTTCAGTTCGCCGGCGGAGTCGATCACGGCCACCCCGGCCGAGTCGTACCCGCGGTATTCCAGCCGCTTCAGCCCACCGAGCAACACCGCGAGGGACCGGTCATGGCCCACGTATCCGACGATTCCGCACATGGGCGCCAAGTTTACCGATCCGAGGCTGGCCGGACGCCGCTGACAGCGGCACTAGACTCATCACCCATGGCAGGGAACGGTGCGGCGCATACCGCCGCGCAGTTCTCCCCCTTCCTCGAACTCGATCGCAGCGACTGGGCCGATCTGGCCAAGAGCACCCCGCAGCCGCTGAGTGAGACCGAGATCGTACAGTTGCGCGGTCTCGGCGATCCGCTCGACATGCGCGAAGTGGCGGAGGTCTACCTGCCGCTCAGCCGCCTGCTGAGCATGTACGCGGAGGGCGCACAGCGACTGCATCGTGCCACCAGCGACTTCCTCGGCGAGCGTGCTGCCCGCACCCCGTTCGTCATCGGCGTCGCCGGTTCAGTGGCGGTCGGCAAGTCCACGATCGCGCGCCTTCTGCGCGAGCTGCTGAGCCGCTGGCCCACCACCCCGAACGTGCAGCTGGTGACGACCGACGGGTTCCTGCTGCCCAACGCGGAGCTCGAGCGGCGAGGGATCATGAGCCGCAAGGGCTTCCCGGAGTCGTACGATCGCCGCGCGCTCCTGCGCTTCGTCACCGCCGTGAAGAGCGGTGCCGACGAGGTGCGCGCGCCCTTCTACTCGCATCTCAGCTACGACATCGTTTCCGACGCCCAGGTGGTGGTGCGGCGTCCTGACGTTCTCATCGTCGAAGGCCTCAACGTGCTGCAGCCGGCGGGCGGCGGCAACCGTCTCGC
>DASZMW010000356.1:0-1992 GCA_035551735.1 Humibacter sp.
TCGAGGGCGCCCCAACCGGATGCCCGCTGGAGAACCTCCTCGATGCGATCCCCGCTGTCGTCGCGTGCGTCTTCACGGGCGAGCACCTCCGGCGCACCCGTGCGCTTCACGTCCTCCGCCGCTGCACCGACCGCCTGCTGCCATGCGCCATGCACTGCGACGGCATCGCCCTCGGCGAGCCCGTACGCTTCGCTCCACGTCCACTCGGCTCCCGCCGGCATCGGCAGGTGCTCCAGTTGCGTTCGCGCCAGTCCGGCCTGGATCTCCAGGTACGGATGCTCGCCCTCCGTCAGCCATCGCTGCCAGTGCGCACTGCCAGCCCCGGTTCCCCAGAAGAAGAGTTTGCGACCGCGCAACCGTGCCGTGGATGCCTGGAACAGTCCCTTGCCTTCGCCGTCGAGGGCTGCGATCCATGGCGTGCTGGCACGATCGAGCTCGAAGAAGTAGTCGGCGGCATCCCGGGAACGAGTCGTGTAGCTGCGGTCGATCGCGCCATCGGTGACCGGATCGCCTGCCTGCGGGAACGGCACCCGGGAGAGCACGCCCTCGTAGCCGAAGCGGTACGCGGAGTCGGCGGGTGCGAGCACGCGCACGTCGTCGCGCTCCGGCACGGCGATGTTCGACCACCAGTACACCGGCACCTCGACGGACCGCGGATTGGTGATCGTGACCGACACGACGAGCAGGGGCGCGTCGGGGGCGAGGGAGGCGTCGATGCGCACGACGAGCCCCCGCATCCGCTCGTACTCGTACATCCGTAGTGCCTCGGTGCCGTCCGCCCTGCGCACCCGAACGGTGTGCAGAGGGGAGCAGGTCAGGGGCCAGTGGCCGGTCGTGCCGAGGTTCCACTCGACGCCCCCTGCGAACCAGGCATTGCGCAAGGCGAGGTTGGCAGGGCGGAACACGGGGTTTCGGTGCAGAAGCTCGCGGCCGGTGCGTTTGTCGACGAGCGACCACAGTCGGCCGCCGAGGCCGATCAGGAACTCGGCGCGCATCCGGTCGTCCTCGAGCACGGCGACCGGATGCCGTGTCTCGCGCAGTTCACGCCCGTACCCGTCCTGCAGGAGGTACGGCAGCACGGTGTCGACCTTGCCGTACGTGAGACCGAAGCGAAGCTCGTCGTCGAGGCCGTCGCCGTCGGCATCCGTCGTGTGCAGGTCGCCGGAACCGTTCAGCGGCGGCAGCGGATTCGTCCCTCCCAGTTGCGCCGAGGGCATCACGAGCTCGTCGAGACGGACGGTGGTCGAGGTGTGTTCGCTCATCACGGCCATGTTCGCAGAGCCCTCGCGCGGTCGACGAGTATCGCGCAGGAAAGCTGCGCGAACGTGCATGCCCGTGACGAAAACGCGCTCCATGCGTTTCCATCCAATAACGATCATGTAGCCGTTTCCGACACCGTAGTGGGGTGGACATTCGACGTGTGTTAGGACAGAGGGACCCGTGAATGGGCACGGCTTTCTTCGTGTTCGTTCAGAGACGATCATCACGATCGGCCAGCAGAGAGGCACTTACCCGTATGAAATCGGAATCTTCCCGCCGCGCGCGCGTGCTCATGGGCGTGTCCGCCCTCGCGGTCGCGGCACTCGCCCTCACAGGATGCTCCGGCAACAGCAATTCCGGTAGCGGGGGCGGTGGCGGGTCCATCACCATCGGCACCACCGACAAGACGACCAGCCTCGACCCGGCCGGTTCGTACGACAACGGTTCGTTCGCGGTGATGAACCAGGTCTATCCGTTCCTGATGAACACGCCCTACGGCAGCCCTGACGTCAAGCCCGACATCGCGTCGTCGGCGTCGTTCACCTCGCCGACGGAGTACACGGTCAAGCTCAAGAGCGGACTCACGTTCGCCAACGGCGACGCCCTCACCTCGTCGGACGTGAAGTTCACGTTCGACCGTCAGCTGAAGATCAACGACCCGAACGGGCCGGCTTCGCTGCTCGGCAACCTCGCCAGCGTGACGACGCCCGACAAGCTGACCGCCGTGTTCCA
>DASZMW010000357.1:0-3851 GCA_035551735.1 Humibacter sp.
TGGACTCCACGACGTCGTCGGAGGTGATGGATGCCCTGATCGCCTCCACCACCGGCCGCGGCAGAACCCTGGTGGTCGTCACCCACGACGAGGGCATCGCGGCCCGCTGCGGTCGCGAGGTGCGTCTTCGCGACGGGCGCATCGTCGAATCCAGGTCACGGGTTGCAGGATTCGATTACCTGCAGACGCCACCGGCGGGCGACCGCGCGGAGGGCACGCGATGAGGACGCTCGCGATCGCCCGCCTGCTCGCTCGGCCGGCGGCATCCGGTCGCACCGCGATCGTGCTGCCCATCGTGGCGTTCGGCGTCGCGACGGCGCTGCTGCTCACGACATTGGCGGGCGCCATGACGTTCTTCGGGAGGCACGACGAACTCGCGTTCACGTATCAGGCGCTGGCGCTTCTGGCGTGCGCGCTGCTGCTCGTGCCGCTAGTCACCCTCGGCGGCTCCGCGGCCAGGCTCTCGGCGAGGCGACGCGACGACCGTCTCGCGACGCTGCGGTTGCTCGGCGCTAACACCGCGTTCGTGGCGCGGCTCACAGTGCTGGAGTCGGTGCTGCTCGCGATCGTCGGCGCGTTGGGTGGGGTCGTCCTCTATCTCGCGCTGACGCCGCTCGTCGGGATGATCTCGTTCCGCGGGCATCCGCTCGGCGCGGGCGCTCTGTTGCTGAACCCCTTGATCGTCGCCGCTGTGGTCATCGGAGTCGGGCTGCTCGCGGGCGTCAGTGCCGTGATCGGTCTACGTGCCGTGGTCATCTCGCCACTGGGTGTTCGCGCCAGGCAGTCGGCGCCGAGGGTGCACTGGATGCGGATCGTGATCGGTGTGCTCGTCATCTGCGCCGTGGTGCTGGCCGTCGCACAGCCTTCGATGTTCGGCGGAGCGCTCACGATCGTGATCGTGCTTGTGGTCGCGTTCGGGGCGGCGAACGCGGTGCTCGGCCTGGTCGGACCGTTCGTGATCAGGGCATTCGCGAAGTCGGGGCTGAAGCGCGCGACGACGCCGCAGCGGCTGATCGCGGCCCGGACCGTGCTTGAATCGCCCAAGGCCGCCTGGCGACAGGTGAGCGGTGTCTCGATGACGACGTTCGTCGCCGTCTTCGGAGGCACGGCACTCGCCATGATCGGATCGGTTAGCGGGGAGCGCATGCCGCACTCGCAGGAGGTGCTGCTGGCCGACATCCGCACCGGCGTCTTCATCACGCTCGCCATCTCCTTTCTGATGGTGGCGTGCTCGATCGGCGTTGGGCAGGCATCCGCGATCCTCGACCGACGTGACCTCTACGTGAGCCTGGACCGCATGGGGATGCCCGTGAAGACGATGGATGCCGCGCGCGTCCGTTCCGTTCTCTCGCCGCTGCGCATCGTGACGATCGGATCCGCGGTGGCGGCCGTCGTCGTCATCCTGCCCATCGCCGGCGCGGCACTCATCTTCGCGCCTGCATCGCTGCTGACCATCGCGGCGAGCATCGTCGGCGGCATCCTGCTGATCTGGCTCGGAATGCTCGCGACACGACCGGTGCTCATCAGGGTGCTTGCCGAACCGGTCGCCCCGCGCGAGTGATTCTTCACCAAGCGCGACCCGGTACCCTCGACGCATGCCCGAGAACGATCAGCAGGACGACCGCCGTCGCGCCCTCGAGACGCTGCTGAGCATCCGTCAGAGCATCGACAACATCGATGCCGCGCTGATCCACCTGCTCGCGGAGCGCTTCAAGTTCACCCAGCAGGTTGGCGGGCTGAAGGCCGAGCACGGTCTGCCTGCCGCCGACCCGGAGCGCGAGCGCGACCAGATCAAGCGGTTGCGCGCCATCGCGGTCGAGAGTCATCTCGACCCCGAATTCGCTGAGAAATGGTTCAACTTCGTCGTCGCCGAAGTGATCCACCACCACGTGCGGGCCGGCGCAGCGCCGACGGCAGAGTGACGAGCCAACACGGTAGGACCGCCGTTGTCACCGGCGCGAACTCCGGCATCGGGTTCTTCACCGCCGCCGCGTTGGCCTCGGCCGGCGCCCACGTCGTGCTGGCGTGCCGAAGCGCCGAGCGAGCGGATGCCGCAGCCCGCGCCATCCACGCCCGCTCAGCTGCGGATGGCGTAGCGGCATCCACCGAGGTGCTGTTGCTCGACACGTCGAGTCGAGCGAGCGTCACCGCAGCAGCCTCGCAGCTGGCCGATCGTGACCGCCTCGACATCGTCGTCGCCAACGCGGGAGCAGTGCATCCGCCGCGTCACCGCGAGACCACTGTCGACGGCGACGAGCTCGTGCTCGGTACGAACGTGCTGGGACACTTCACCCTGCTCGCAGGCATCATGCCGGCCCTTCGCCGGACGTCGGGCGCCAGGGTTGTGAGCCTCGGCAGCATGGCGACCAGGCTGAGCACCCTGTTGCTCGACGACCTGCAGCTCGAGCACCACTACACGCCGTGGCGCGCGTACGCGCAGTCGAAGATCCTGCTGGAGTCGTTCGGGTTCGAGCTGGATCGCAGGATGCGCGCGGCCGAGCTTGCGGCATCCAGCGTCGTCGCCCATCCGGGATACTCCATCAGCGGTCGCACGCCCCGCGTGCCCGGCGTGAACGAGCCGACGCGGGGCTCGGTGTTCGTCGATTCCCTGCAGGCACCGTTCACGCAGAGCAAGCAGAGCGGAGCCCGACCCGTGCTCGCTGCGGCGACGCGACAGGATGCCGTCGGCGGCTCCTACTGGGGTCCGCGCTGGCGGGTGAAGGGCGCGCCGGTGAGACAGGATCCATCGCCTGCTTCGAGCGACCCCGTCATCGCGCGACGGGTGTGGGAGTTTGCCGAAGCGGCGACCGGCATCCGCTTCGAGGTGTGATCGAACCCGGCTCTGCCCGGCTCGGCCCGACTCAGCTCGGTTGGTCTGCGGCGCTCGGGCGGGGGCGCGGCGCCAGCGCTCCCGAGAGCGCTTCGAGCGCGGGAAGCGCAGCCATGATCGAGGCCTGATCGCTGTCGTCCAAGCGGTCGAGGCCGTCCGCGATGACCTGCCCCTTCTGCTCCTTGACGCGCTTGTGCGTCGCCTTTCCCTCTGGGGTGAGCGACACGAACGTGACGCGCAGGTCTGCAGCGTTCGCTTGCCGCATGATGAGTCCCAGTTCATCGAGCCGTCCGATCACCCGCGACACCATCGTGGGGTTCAGACCCTCGAGCGTCGCGACATCCGTGAGGCTCATCGACTCCCGAAACGCGATCAGGCCGAGCACGGATGCCTGTGTCGGCGTCAGACCTTCGTGCCGCGCCGAGGCGTTGAACTGGCGTGACAGGCGGTTCACGACTCCGCGGAGTCGTGCGGTGGCATCGACATCCATGGGCTCCTCGTTCCTGGGTCTCGTGAGGTTTCGCAGCCGGGGCTGGCAAATATTTGCTTGCTGGCAAGCATAGACTCGGTGCGGAGACCATCATCTCCTCCCCATTCTTCATCCAAGGCGGCGCCATACATGTCACACGAGCGCTCGGATGCGTTGCCCGCGATCGGGACGCAGTCCGGGGCCGGCGCCGATGTCGAGTTTGCGAAGGGGTCGACCCATGTCGAGGAGCCGGTCCGCAATCGCGGGCTCGTCTTCGCGATCGTCGCGATGGCCCTGTTCATGGCGGCGGTGGACGGGACCATCGTCGCCACGGCGTTGTCGACGATTCAGCACGAGCTGGGTGCCGGCATCGAGTGGAGCGGGTGGATCATCACCATCTACGCGCTCGGCCAGATTCTGATCATGCCGTTGGCGGGCAAGCTCGCCGACATGTACGGACGCAAGCGCGTCTTCCTCCTCGCCGCGGTGCTGTTCACCGCGGCATCCCTGTGCTGCGGGCTTGCCGGGAACATCTACGTTCTCGTCGCCCTT
>DASZMW010000358.1:0-3871 GCA_035551735.1 Humibacter sp.
TCGCGGCTGCAGGCCGCGCTGATCGACTCCGCTGTGAAGGCGCTCAAACCGGGCGGCCTGCTCTGCTACGTCACGTGCTCGCCGCACCTCGCCGAGACCCGCGTGGCGGTCAGCGACGCCTTGAAGCGGCATCCGGATGCCTTGCGGGAGCTGCCGACGCGCGACGTGGCGCAGTCCATCGCCCTCGAGCCGCTCGATCTCGCCGGCGATCCGGCTCAGGTGCAGCTCTGGCCCCATCGGCATGGAACCGACGCCATGTTCATCGCGCTTCTGGAGAAGATCTAGTGCCCCGCATCAATCCCAGCATTCTTGCCGCCGACTTCGTCAACATGCAGCGCGACCTCGAACGCATCGGCACGGCCGACCTGGTGCACGTGGACGTGATGGACAACCACTTCGTGCCGAACCTCACGTTCGGACCGCAGATGGTGGGACGCATTCAGGATGTCTCGACGATTCCGCTCGACGTACACCTCATGATCGACGATCCCGACCGCTGGGCACCCGGCTACGCGGAACTCGGCGCCCACTCCGTGACCTTCCATGCCGAGGCCGCTACCGACCCGGTCGCACTCGCGCGTCGGCTGCGATCGCTCGGTGCCCGAGCGGGAATCGCGCTCAAGCCGGGCACCGAAGCGGATGCCTACCTCGAGCTTCTCGCCGAGTTCGACCAGGTGCTCGTGATGACCGTCGAACCGGGCTTCGGCGGCCAGAGCTTCATGGCCGAGACCATGCCGAAGCTGCGCACCCTGCGCGAGGCCGTGACGGCGAGAGGCCTCGACGTCTGGCTCGAGGTCGACGGCGGCATCACAGAGGAGACAATCGTCACAGCAGCTGAGGCGGGTGCCGACACGTTCGTCGCGGGCTCCAGCGTGTTCCGCGCGGGAGATCCCGCAGCCCAGATCGCCCTGCTGCGCGACACCGCCGCAGGGCACATGTCGCACCCACTAACCTAGAACGGTGAAAACCTTCGACGAGCTGTTCGCCGAACTCGCCATCAAGGCCGAGACCCGTCCGGCGGGCTCAGGTACCGTGCGCGAGCTCGATGCGGGCATCCACGCCATTGGAAAGAAGATCGTCGAAGAGGCCGCCGAAGTGTGGATGGCTGCCGAGTTCCAGAGCGACGACGAGACGGCAGAAGAAGTCTCCCAGCTGCTCTACCACCTTCAGGTGCTCTTGCTGAAGAAGGGCCTCACGCTGCAGGACGTGTACCGACATCTGTGATGTGCATGCATCGATGACCGTGACCAGCAGACCGTGAGGAAGACCAGCAGACCATGCTGAAAATTGCCGTGCCCAACAAGGGCTCGTTGTCGGAGACCGCCGCCGTGATGCTCGCCGAAGCGGGCTACACGGGCCGCAAAGACCCCAAGGAACTCATCGTCGTCGATCAGGCGAACGACGTCGAGTTCTTCTACCTGAGACCACGCGACATCGCGACGTACGTCGGCAGCGGAGCACTCGATGTCGGTATCACCGGCCGTGACCTGATGCTCGATGCCGGCTCGCCTGCCAACGAGATCGACGAGCTCGGCTTCGCGGCGTCCACGTTCCGGTTCGCAGGTCCCGCCGGGCGCTTCTCCGAGCTGCACGAGCTCGAGGGACTGCGCATCGCCACCAGCTACGACGGACTCGTCGGGGCTTTCCTGCACGAGGCAGGCGTCTCCGTCACGCTCGTGAGGCTCGATGGGGCGGTCGAATCCGCCGTGCGCCTCGGTGTCGCTGATGCCGTCGCCGACGTCGTCGAGACCGGCTCCACTCTGCGCAAGCAGGGGCTCGAGATCTTCGGCCCGGTCATCCTGCAGTCGCAGGCCGTGCTGATCGGCGCCCCTGGAGAGCCGGCGTCCGGTCTCGCGACGCTGCACCGACGCCTTCAGGGCGTGATGGTGGCAAGGCAGTACGTGCTGATCGACTACGACCTGCCATCGCACCTGATCGAACGCGCCGTCGCGCTGACGCCGGGAGTCGAGTCGCCCACCATCTCGCCGTTGCGAGACTCCGGCTGGGTGGCCGTTCGGGCCATGGTGCCCCGCTTGAGCACGAACCGCATCATGGACGACCTCTACGAGCTGGGCGCACGCGCCATCCTCGTGACGCCGATCCACGCCGCGAGGCTTTAAGCGATGTCGCTCGCGATCCGCGTCATCCCGTGTCTCGACGTCGCGGACGGCCGCGTTGTCAAGGGCGTGAACTTCCGCGGCCTGCGTGACGCAGGCGACCCCGTCGAACTCGCAGCGAAGTACTACGAGCAGGGTGCGGACGAGCTGACCTTCCTCGACGTCACCGCGACGGTCGAGGGAAGGGCGACGACCTACGACGTGGTGCGCCGCACGGCCGAGCAGGTCTTCATCCCGCTCACCGTCGGCGGGGGAGTGCGCTGCGTCGACGACGTCGCCAGGCTCCTGGGCAGCGGCGCAGACAAGATCGGCGTCAACAGCGCCGCCATCGCCCGCCCTGAGCTGCTCACCGAGATCGCCGACAGGTTCGGCGCGCAGGTGCTCGTGCTGTCGCTCGACGTCACGAGGTCGCCTCGCACGGAGTCCGGATTCGTGGTGACCACGCACGGCGGCCGCACGGAGACCGATCTCGACGCCCTCGACTGGGCCTCCCGCGCCATCGACCTCGGAGCCGGCGAACTCCTTGTCAACTCGATCGACGCCGACGGCACGAAGCGGGGCTTCGACCTGGAGCTCGTGAGACGCATGCGTGAGATCAGCTCCGTGCCGGTGATAGCGTCCGGCGGGGCGGGAGCCGTGGAGCACTTCGCCCCGGCTGTGGATGCCGGCGCTGACGCCGTGCTCGCCGCCAGCGTGTTCCACGACGGCGTGATGACCATCGATGATGTGAAGGATGCGCTGCAAAGCGCGGGTGCGGAGGTGCGACGGTGAGCGACGCGGAGCTCGAGCAGCGCACGTTGACGCGGGAGCAGGCATCCGCTGTGCTCGACCGCGTGCGGTTCGACGACAAGGGACTGCTCACCGCCGTCGTTCAGCAGTGGGACACCAAAGAGGTGCTCATGGTGGGCTGGATGGACCGCGAGGCGTTCCAGCGCACCGTGACGGAGGGCCGCGTGACGTTCTGGTCACGATCCCGTCAGGAGTACTGGCGCAAGGGCGACACGTCTGGGCACGTGCAGTTCGTGCGCGACGCAGCACTGGACTGCGACGGCGACACCCTGCTCGTGACCGTCGATCAGATCGGCGCTGCCTGCCACACCGGCACGCGCACCTGCTTCGACACCGACGTTCTGCACCCGACGGTCATCGACTCGGCATCCACGACGCCCGAGGGCGCAGCATGACAGACGCCGGCACCACGACACGAGAGCAGTTCGACGGCCTGATCGGGGATCGTCGCGTGATCCCGGTGACCCGCGAGCTCTTCGCAGACGGCGAGACACCCGTGGGCATCTACCGCAAGCTCGCGCAGGAGCGCCCTGGCACCTTCCTGCTGGAGTCCGCAGAGCAGGGCGGCATCTTCTCCCGCTACTCCTTCGTCGGGGTCGCTGCATTCGGCGTCCTGACGCAGCTTGCCGACGAGTCCGTGTGGCTCGACTACGGTCTGGACGCCGAGCGCGCGTTCGGTGCGGATGCCGCTGCCCGTCTCGCCGAAGCCCCGTCGCTCGACCTGCTCTCGCTTCTGCACCGACGCTGGGAGTCGGAACCGGTCGAAGGCCTCCCGCCCCTCACCGGCGGTCTCGTCGGCTTCATCGGGTGGGAAGCCGTTCGGCAACTGGAGCGGCTGCCGAATCGTCCGCCTGCCGAGTTCGATGTGCCAGGTCAGGCGCTGTGCTTCGTCGCGGACCTGGTCGCCGTCGACCATCGCTTCGGCACGGTGCGGCTGATCGCCAACGTGCTGGCCGACGACGTGC
>DASZMW010000359.1:0-4355 GCA_035551735.1 Humibacter sp.
CTGCCCCTGAGCGCGAGATCGCGGTCGAAGTGGGCGAGAAGATCGTCGAGGTGAACGCCGTCACGGTGAAGTTCGGCGGCCTCACGGCCCTCGACGACGTGACGTTCCACATCAACCGTGGCGAGATCCTCGGACTGATCGGTCCCAACGGCGCCGGCAAGACCACGGCCTTCAACGCGATGACCGGCGTTTACAAGCCCACCAGCGGCGACGTTCTGCTCGAGGGCAAGTCGATCAAGGGCAAGAAGCAGCACAGGATCACCAGGGCGGGCCTTGCGCGCACGTTCCAGAACATCCGTCTGTTCGGCGAGATGACGGCGCTCGAGAACGTTGTGGTCGGGCTGGATGCCCGCCACAAGACGAGCGTGCCCGGCGCGCTGGTGCGCAGCCCGCGTCACTATCGCGAGGAGAAGTCGGCGGTGGAGCGTGGTATCGCGCTGCTCGAGTTCGTCGGCATCGCCGAGTCGGCCAACACGCTCTCGCGGCATTTGCCCTACGGAAGCCAGCGCCGGCTCGAGATCGCGCGTGCGCTGGCGACGGACCCGAAGGTGCTCTGTCTCGACGAGCCGGCCGCCGGGTTCAACCCCGCGGAGAAGGACCAGCTGATGGACCTCATCCGCACGATCCGTGCCGACGGGTACACGGTGCTGCTGATCGAGCACGACATGCGCCTGGTGATGGGTGTGTGCGACCGCATCGTGGTGCTCGAGTTCGGGAAGAAGATCGCGGATGGATCGCCTGCCGAGGTACGTGCCGACCAGCGTGTGATCTCCGCCTACCTAGGAGAGCCCGATGACGACGCTGCTTGAACTGAAAGACGTCGTCGTCGGCTACGGCCGCATCGAGGCGCTGCACGGTCTGTCGTTCGCCGTCGAAGAGGGCGAGATCGTCTCGCTGATCGGGGCGAACGGGGCAGGCAAGACGACGACGATGAAGGCGATCTCGGGGCTGCTGAACCTGAGTAAGGGATCGATCAGCTTCGACGGCGACGACATCAGCAAGGTCAAACCCCATATCAGGGTCGCGAGAGGCATCTCGCAGGCGCCGGAAGGCCGTGGGATCTTCCCTGGCATGACAGTGCTCGAGAACCTCGACATGGGCACGTACGCTCGTAAGGACCGCAGCAGTGTCAAGGAGGACCTCGAGAGGGTCTTCACGCTGTTCCCGCGGTTGCAGGAGCGTCGTACGCAGGCTGGCGGCACGATGTCGGGCGGCGAGCAGCAGATGCTCGCGATCGGCCGTGCGCTGATGGGGCGGCCGCGGCTGCTGCTGCTCGACGAGCCATCGATGGGTCTCGCGCCGCAGTTCATCAAGCAGATCTTCCGCATCATCACGGAGATCAACGAGCAGGGCACGACGATTCTGCTCGTCGAGCAGAACGCGAACCAGGCATTGGCGCGCGCCCACCGCGCGTACGTGCTCGAGACGGGCACGATCACGCACTCAGGCACGGGCCGCGAGCTCCTCAGCAACACGGCGATCAAGGAGGCCTACCTGGGCGTCGCGTAGCGCGGCCTCCGCCCCGCCGGTCGAGTAGCGTCGCCTTCGCCGTGCGCTACTCGACCAGCGGATGGCCGCGGGAGCCCAGGAAGGCGTCCTCGGCGGCGTAGTCGAACCAGGCATCCGCTCCGTAGCGGAGTACCAGGTGCGGGAACAGTTCACGCCACGAGATCTGCCTGCGTTTGGCGCCGTCGACGACGTCGACGATCCACTCGATGTCGTCGAGCACGGAGCGGTGATACGGCGCCGGCAGCACGAAGCCGAGTTCGTCGCGTGCGCGTGCCGTGCTCAACACGACGGGCGCAGGCGTCGAACACGGCGTGCTGCCCACCCCGTGTTCGGGTGCGCCCGGCACCGGGATCAGTTCGAGCTCGTGGCCCATCGCGTCGAACACCGCGTGGGCGATGTCGGTCACCGACACATCGTCGTCGGCCACGTTGAGCACGCGTTTGCCCGGCTGCTCACCGCACAGCCTCGTGACCTCCGCGATCGCGGAAGTCGATGTCGGGTTGAACCGGCTCCCACCGTCATATGCCAGTACCGCGTGGTCACGTCGATCGCGCACCCGTGCGACGAAGTACCACTCGCGCAACGCCTCACTGAACGGTCCATGCACGGCTCCTGGGCGCAGGATGCTGACCGGCAGGTCGTCGACATCCATCAGCGCTCGCTCAAGCTGCGCCTTCAACACCCCGTACGTCGGCGGACCATCGGTCATTGTGGGCTGCGTCTCGTCAATGGGCACGGCGAACCGTGGGAATCGCGCCTCGTCGGATGCGCCGTCGATGTTGCGACCCTCGGCATCCCGATACACAGCGGCGGTCGAGATGACCACGATCGAGCCGACGCGCCCAGAGAGCTTCGCGAGCTGGTCGGCGTGTTTCGGCTCGTACGCGATCGTGTCGAGCACCAGGTCGTTGCCGTCTGCGAGCTGCACGAGGGCATCCGTGTCGTCGCGATCGACGCGCACCGTTGTCACGTCCAGTTCGGCGAGTGACGGGTCCCCACCGTGCACTCCGCGGTGGCCGAGGAGAACCGACCAGCCGGCCTGCGCCAGATGTCGCGCGGCCGCGGAGCCGATCTGGCCCGTGCCGCCGACGATAAAGGCCGTCTTGCCGAGATCCATGGGTCAACGCTAGATCGCAGCGGTGGCCGAAGCGAGGACTTCTGCCCGGCGCAGAGCGCCGCGACCGCGCTACTGCGGCGCGACGGGGGTGGTGACGGTGAGCAGGTGCACCGAGCTGTTCTGGCATGCCGTGAGGTTGGATGCCTTCACGAAGGCCGACTGAGTCGAGTGCGGCGGGTAGACCCGCAGTCCGTCCGCTGCGAGTGGCTGGCATTCGGCCGAGTCGTAGTTGCCGGCGAACGTGATCTGGAGGTTCGCGACGACGACCGAGTTCGGTTGGAGTGTGTTCTGCACGATCGGTTTCGAGGTTGCCCAGTCGGCGGCCGCGCCGAGCTGTGTGCCGTTGCCCTTGCCGACGAACGAGACACCGGGGAAGCCGTGCAATTCGCACGGCGACGACGAGGTGTTCGTGAACATGATGGGCACGTATTCGCTGCCGGCCGTTCCATCGATCCCGCCGAGCGTCACCGAGAGATCGTCGACGGTGCACATCGCAACGCTGCCGCCGCTCGTCGACGTCGACGTGGACGTCGGGCTCGTCGTCGTGGTCGGAGCAGTCGGTGTGACGATCGGGGTGGCGGTCGGCGAGATCTTCGTCCCCTGGGCGAACACGAGCGAGGTCACCACGACGACCAGCACGACTACCGCGACAGCGAGCACGATGATCGCGATCGTGCGCCCCCGGATGCCCCGCCTTGCCTTGTTCGGATCCTCCGGGCCGCCGCTGCCGTCACCCGAGCCTCCGCCGTCGCCGAAAGGCTCCGGGAATCCCTGCTGATCGCTCATGCCCCCATCGTGCAGCAGATACGGCACTGCGTGCTCGCGAATCGCCAGGGCGCGCGCACTCACCCGTGTCGGTGCGCACGCTCAAGCGGCTTGGCGGGACTCCTCCGCAGCCTGCTCGCCCGAAGCGACGAGCGGAATCGGGGCATCCTGAGTCTTCGACGTTGCGCGGCCGATGTTCCCCACTACGCCGGCGGCGACGGCCAGGAGTACGAGCACCACGGAGCCGACCTCGATCGCGGTCAGCAGCCCGGACGACGTCGCGATCACGCCGAGGGCGAGGGCCGCTATGGCCTGCACAAGGTATCCGACCGTGTAGACCGCCGAGATCACAGCTGCACGGTGGTGGGCGGGCGCGCTCGCGGTGACCATCCCCAGCCCACCGGAGAACAACAGGCTGTAGCCGGCCCCCGTCAGCACAGAGGCGATGACGAACAGGATGAGGGAGTGGGCCAGTCCGGCGCCGATCAGAGCCGCGAGGCCCGTGACCATCGCGATCGGAGCGAATGCCAGCGAAATGCGGGGCCGTAGCCGGCGAGCGAGGATCGCCACAACGCCGATCGCGATGGCGGAGACCGAGATCACGGCACCGTCGATGAACGCGTCGGCCGAGCCGATCAGCTGCTGTGCGACTTGCGCGCCGAGAGCCAGAAAGACCGATCCAACGGCGAACGCGGTGGAGACACCGATCGCGGCGGCGGCGAACTCGCGCCGGATGCCGGCCGGCACCCTCGGCGCACGCGGGCGCCACCGGCCGATGCTGGTGTCGCGAGTGCGGGGAAGGAACGCGACGGCCGTGCCCACCAGCACGGTCACCACGAGCAGTACCCAGAACGTGAGATGCAAAGGGAACGGGGCATGCTGCACGAGCAGCCCACCTACGAGCGTGGCGAGAGCGAGCCCTGTCGCGGTGGCCGCCGTCGTCACGGAGCTGGCGCGAGGCGCG
>DASZMW010000360.1:0-1594 GCA_035551735.1 Humibacter sp.
AGAGCCACGGCAATCACCCCGGCGACATCATCGAGTACGGCCGCAACGCGCTCGTACTCGCCGGCGGGGCATCCGATCGGGTCGGCAACGTCGTCGGCGGCGTCAGGTTCTCCGGCCCGTTCTGCCGCAACGGATGCCGCCAGCCCTTCCAATGCCGGCGTCGCGTCGCGAGGCACACGCTCGGCCAACCGCGCGAACTCTCTCATCGTGAAGGTGCGTCGCACCGCGCCAGGCACGCTGCGTACGGTGTCGGCACGGATCGCACGGGTTGCGGTGAGCACCAAGTCGGCGGACAGCACCATCTGCTCCGTCAGCTGCCTGGCGCGATGGGGTGAGGCGGAGCCGACGCGCGCGATGACCGCGGCGCGGGCATCCGCCGTCATCGGCGATCCCACCTCCGCGAGGATGCCGGCACTCTCCACGGCGAATCCGGGGACGCCGCCGAGGCGAGCGCGCAGCAGTTGGGCAGCCATCGGCGAGCGGCAGGTGTTCCCGGCGCAGACGAAAAGGACACGGAACGGCTGCAGTGCTTGCGTCATCGTCCGTGCCGGCCGGCCAGACGCGACCCGTCAGGGCCGAACCCGTCATTGCGCTGTGTGGCCGCCGGTGTGACCGGCGTCTCCGTGGACTCGGTCGAGTACCCATAGCCATAGCCGCTGTAGCCGTACAGGCCGTATCCGTAGGCGTCGGGTCCCTTCGTCGGCAGCATGGTGATGACGATACCGGCCAGTCGTGCGCCCACGTTCGTGAGGGCGGAGACCGAGCCCTTCAGTTGCGCCTTGCGCGTGCGGCTCGCGGCGACCACGAGGAGCGTGTTGCCGACGGTCCTGCCGAGCACGGCGGCATCCGTCACCGGCAGAAGGGGTGGAGAGTCGAACAGCACGTAGTCGTACATGCCCTCCACCCGTTGAATGAGGCTCGCCATCGCCTGAGAGCCGAGGAGTTCGCTCGGGTTCGGGGGCACCGACCCCGCAGGCAACGCAGAGAGGGACGTCTTTCCCCACGGTTGCACCACGTCAGACAGTTCGGCCCTGCCGATCAACACATCCGTCAGGCCTACGGCACCCTCGATCCCGAGATAGTGCGCAACGCGCGGCTGGCGCAGGTCCGCGTCGATCACGAGCACGCGGTTTCCAGCATCGGACAGGGCGATCGCGAGGTTGACGCACGTGGTCGTCTTCCCCTCGTTCTCGATGGATGACGAGATCACAAACGTGCGCGCATCGGCGCCGACATCGAGGAACTGCAGGTTCGTGCGCAGGGTGCGGAACGATTCGGCACGTGCACCGCGAGGGTCGGCCTGCACGATCAGCGGGCGGGACGTCGCCTTCGCGTCATAGACGATTCCGCCGACGATCGGGACGTCCGTGATCTGTTGAACGTCGCGTTCGTTGCGCACCCTGGTGTCGAGGGTCTCCCTCATCAGGGCGATGCCGCCTCCGACGACAAGGCCGATGATCGCGCCAAGGAGCACGTTGAACCAGAGCCTGGGACTGGATGGCGAGTCTGGCACGTTCGCGATCTGCACGCGGGTGAGCTTCACCGGAGAGACCGAGCCCTTGCCATTCGGCGTCTCGAGCGATTGCACCGTCTT
>DASZMW010000361.1:0-6569 GCA_035551735.1 Humibacter sp.
ATGGCATCAGCACGCGGCCGAGGCCGGCGAGGATCAGGTCGAACACGACGGCGATCACGATCGTGCCGACGATGCCCACGCCGATCTCGAGAGGGAAGCCCACCTGGAAGCCCCGCAAGAAGAAGTATCCGAGGCTGGGAACGCCGATCACCGATCCGACGCTCACCAGACTGATCGTGCTCACGGAGACGACGCGGATGCCGGACAGCAGAACGGGTCCCGCCAGCGGCAGCTCGACGGACCAGAACCTGCGCCACGTCGAGAACCCGACAGCTGTTGCAGCCAGCAGCACGTCGACATCCACCGCCGCGAACGCATCGGACGCGGTGCGGACCATGATCGCCACCGCGTAGATGCTGAGGCTGATCACGACGTTGGCCGGATCGAGCACCTTCGTGCCGATGATGCTCGGCAGCACGAGAAACAACGGCAGCGACGGAATCGCATAGAGGATGCCGACGACGGCGAGCACAGTGCCCCGGCTTGCGCGGTATCGGTTGGTCAGCCATCCGATCGGCACCGCGAGCACGAGTCCGACGATGATGGGCGGCACGGATAGGCCGACATGGATCAGCGTCAGCTGCCAGATCTGACCCGCGTTCTCGATCAGCCAGTTCACCGCGGCTGATCACCCTGCGCCGAAGCACCCGAAGCCGCTGCAACGGCTCCGGCCTCATCGTGATCGGTCACGAGAACCCCGGCAGGGCGACCATCGGAGTCGACGAGCACGTCCTTCCCAGCTTCGCTGCGCACGCGGAGCGCGCGCTTGCCCCGGTCGGCGCCGATGAATTTGGCGACGAACTCATCGGCCGGGTCGGCGAGGATCTCCTCGGGAGTACCTACTTGCGCGACCAGACCGCCCTTCTTGAAGATGACCACCTGGTGACCGAGCAGGAACGCCTCGTCGATGTCGTGCGTGACGAAGACCACCGTCTTGTCCAAGTCGTGCTGCAGCCGCAACAACTCCTGCTGAAGCTCAGCGCGAACCAGCGGATCGACAGCACCGAACGGCTCGTCCAAGAGAAGGATGTTCGGGTCGACGGCGAGGCCGCGCGCGACGCCGACACGTTGCTGCTGACCGCCGGAGAGCTGGCTCGGGTACCGGTCCGCCAACGACCGATCGAGTCCGACGGCATCCATCAGCTCGAGAGCCCGAACGCGGGCATCCTTGCGCTTGACTCCCCTGAGCAGAGGAACGGTCGCGATGTTGTCTGCGACCCTGCGGTGCGGAAGGAGCCCGGAGTTCTGCATCACGTAGCCGATGCTGCGCCGCAGCTTGACCGGCTCGAGGGTGGAGACGTCGTTCCCGTCGATCTCGATCGCGCCGCTGGTGGGGTCGACCATGCGGTTGATCATGCGCAGAATCGTGGTCTTGCCGCTTCCTGAGGAGCC
Source organism: Humibacter sp. (assembly GCA_035551735.1). Classification (GTDB taxonomy): domain Bacteria; phylum Actinomycetota; class Actinomycetes; order Actinomycetales; family Microbacteriaceae; genus Humibacter. Next base: position 1,393 of record DASZMW010000361.1, read on the forward strand.
GACGAGTACCGTGATTCTGCGCGAAGGGATGACCAGGCTGAAGTCCCGCACCGCGACGGTGCCGTCGGGGAACTCCTTGGTCACCGATCGGAATTCGATCATCGTCTGGAAGCTCATTCCTGCAGGCGGGGCGGTCAGCGGGCGGTTGCGCGAAAGACGTGTTCGTCAAGGGAAGCACGAATACACCCTCAATGGGGAGGGGTGACGCAGGTTTCCACTATGTCCCAGACGACCGACAGTGGTCCCGATCCGCAGAAATCTGCCGTAACAGGGCCTCAACGCTCAGTCGTAATACTTCTCCAGATAGGCGGTCGCGACGACGCGGGCCTCGCTTAGTGTGCGATGGTCACCGTCGGCGTTGCGCAGGTAGGCCCTCTCAATCAGCGATTCCGTCATCTGTGCCGCGATATCGAGGTGGAACACCAACTCGTCACTCTGCGCGAACCCGTATGTGCTTACGAGGACCTCGGCGACACGGGCCGCGAACTCCCCGACGTGGTCGGGTGTGGCCCCTGACTCCTCAACACCTCGCACATCCTCGAAGCGCATAATGCGAAAGCCGGGCTCGGTGCGGAACATGGTCGCGAACGTCTCTGCGAAGCGCTCGATGGCACCCTGCCAGGTCGAAGGGGACGTGCGCTCGATCTCGTCGGATGCCATCAGCCGGTACCGCCGCACCGCCCGGTCGCGCAACGCGACGAGCAGTGCGATGCGGTCAGGGAAGTAGCGGTACACGGTACCGATGGATGCGCCGCTCTCCTCTGCCACCTGCGCGGTGGTGAGTCGGTCGAAGCCGACTTCGTCCACGACCGCCGCCGCGGCATCAAGAAGTGCATCGATGCGGGCGACGCTCCGTTCTTGAGACGGCTCGACGCGCAACGATGCCGCCGAATTCGGTACCTCGATCGCTCCGACGAGGATCTCCTCGATCATTCCGTTCTGCTTCCTGTCCGCATCGACCACCCTCGCGACGATAGTCGAATGCTTTCGAATCTCGCCCGTACCCGACGACTTTTCACCTTTCATCAGGCGGCCCGCCACCAATCCGTCAGGCTGCCCATGAAAGACTGTTCGGATGGTCAGCCGCCCCCGCTCCGCGCCCAAGGTGCATCGCGCTGCGCGCCTGGAGGATGCCTTCCACGGGTTCCGCGCCCGCAGGGCACGCAAGCGCGGTCATCTGCCGACCGTGCTCTCGTACACCGGCTATGGCACGACATCGTGGGTACGTGTGCTCGGGCGTGTCGTGCTCGCGAAGGATCCCCGTCCCGGTTCGCGCGCCGAGCGGACGAACCGCAAGCGTGAAGAGAGCGTGCGTGGCTGGAGAAGCTTCATCAGCGTTCCGATCAGCGACGCCGACGTCATCATCGAGATCGAGGGCATCGAACACATCGTCCGCCCCGACCGAGGTGGTGTCGTCGACACCGTTCTGCCGGTGTCGCTCGAGCCGGGAACCCACTGGATCTCATTCCGCGTCGAGGGCGCAGGCGACGTCGCGACCGCGCCGGTGCAGATCGTGGCCGACGATGCATCCTTCGGCGTCATCTCCGACGTCGACGACACGGTCATGGTGACCGCGCTCCCCCGACCTCTGCTCGCCGCTTGGAACACGTTCGTCCTTGACGAGCATGCGCGGGTCCCGACTCCCGGCATGGCCGTTCTTTTGGAACGCCTCACGTCTGCGCACCCTGGCGCACCCGTTGTGTATCTGTCGACGGGCGCCTGGAACGTCGCCCCCGCTGTGACCCGTTTTCTGTCGCGCAACCTGTTCCCGCCTGGTGCTCTCCTCCTGACGGATTGGGGGCCGACGCACGACAGGTGGTTCCGCAGCGGTACGGAGCACAAGGAGTGCAATCTGCGTCGCCTGGTGAGCGAGTTCCCCGGCGTGAAATGGCTGCTCGTCGGCGACGACGGGCAGCACGACGAGAGAATCTACGCCGAATTCGCCACGGAGCACCCGCGGAATGTCGCGGCAGTTGCGATCCGACAGCTCTCGAACACCGAATCCGTGCTCGCTGGCGGGCGGTCGAAGGCCGAGAAGCACTCCCAGGTGAGCGGCGTGCCGTGGGTCTACGGCGCCGACGGCGCTGCCCTGCTGGCACAACTGTCCGATCTGGGACTGGTGAGGTGAACACACCGCTCGCGCGTGCCGGGGCTCAGCTGCTCGTCGAGCGCGATGCTGCCGGACCGGAGTCAGTGGCCCGTCGACTGCTCGCCGTGCAGGGGCAGGCCTTCGGCCCGGCGAGGTGGGCGCTCGGAGCGCGCAGCGTCTCGACGACCCTCTCCGATGTCGACGCGCTCTTCGACGAGGGCACGCTCGTACGCACCTGGACGATGCGCGGAACGCTGCACATCGTCTGCGCGGACGACGTTCGCCTGATGCTCACCGCGACCGCAGACAAGCAACGCCACCTCGCGCAGCAGGTGATGCGCCGCGACGGCATGGACGCCGAGGTCGTCTCCACCGCCTTCCGTGCCCTCGAGACCGCCATGTCGCAGCAGGGACCGTTGGAGCGCAAGCAGGCGATGGATGCCATGAGCTCGGCCGGCTTGAACACGGACGGCGGCCGGGGCTATCACCTGATCAGAGAGGCCGCATTGGCGGGCATCGTGGTGTGGGGGCCGGTGCGTCGCACGCAGCAGGCTCTCGTGCCAGCCGGTGAATGGCTGCCGCCTGCCGAGCCGATCGGCCGCGATGAGGCCATCACGCGCATTCTGACGCGATACCTGCAGTGCCGCTCCCCCGCAACGCTGCGCGACTTCGCGTGGTGGTTGGGTATCACACTCACCGAAGCGCGCCGAGCTCACGCCGACGCCGGCGACGCCGTCGTGCAGTCCGATGCGGGACCCGAATTCCTCGAGTCCGCGGCGACAGTCGGCACTCCCGTCCCGTCACGAACAACGGCTCTGCTTCCCGCCTACGACGAGTACATCCTCGGCTATCGCGATCGCTCGCCGGTGCTCGAAGACCGCCACTGGGGGCTCGTGCAGGCGGGGGCCAACGGCATCTTCCAGCCTGTCATCGTGCTCGACGGCCGCGTCGCAGGAACCTGGCGAGCGGATGCCTCGCCCGCCGGCATCCGCGTCGACCTTGCGCCGTTCGTGGCGCTGTCGTCTCGCGCCACCTCGCGCATCGAGCGTGAGGCGGCGCGCTACGCGAACTATCTCGGCACCTCGTTGCTCGGGGTCTCGATACACGGAGAGCCTCACTCCGCCTAACCCTTCACGGCGCCGCCGAGTCCTCCCCCGCGCAGGAAGGTGCGCTGGAAGATCAAGAAGATCACCACGGGGATGAGCGTCGCAATGGTGAGCGCCGCGAGGTAGACGCCGAGATCCGTCGAGGACTGGATCTGCGGCAGCCGCACCGACAGGGGCTGAATGCCGATGTCGGTCAGCACCAGGTTCGGCCACAGGAAGTCGGCCCATGCAGCGTTGATCGCGAACACGGAGACGACGCCGAGGATCGGCTTCGACATCGGCAGCACGATGGACCAGAACAACCTGAAGGTGCCTGCGCCGTCGGTCCTCGCCGCCTCGAACACCTCGCGCGGCAGGCTGTCGAAGAAGCGCATCACGAGAAGCACGTTGAACGCGCTCGCGCCCGCTGGCAGCCAGACCGCCCAGAACGTGTTGATCAGCGAATGACCGATCAGCGGCGGGTGCAAGATCGTGAGGTAAAGAGGTACCAGCAGGACGACAGCCGGCACGAACAGCGTGGCCAGCACCAGGCCGCTGATGATCTTGCCGTACTTGGGCTTCAGCACCGAGAGCGCGTAGCCGCCCGTGGTGGCGACGAGCAGCTGCACCGCCCACTCGCCGACGGCCATCCAAATCGTGTTGAAGAAGAAGCTGCCGATCTGAACGTCGTTCCACGCCCTTGAGATGTTCGACCAGGCGAAGCCGTTCGGGAACAGCGACAACGGGTTCGTCAACGTGTCCTGAGTGGGCGTCACGGCAGACTTCAGCAGCCAGAGCAGGGGCAGCAGCCCGATGATCACCAGGCTGATGCCGAGGATCACGTTGAACACGGTACCGACGATGCGCACATGCGGTCGGCGCCAGTCGGCCGGCGAGAGGATGCCGCGGTCGGCATCCTCGAGAACGACACGGGCCCGCTTGGCCCGCTTACCCTCCGGCTCGATGGTCTCGTGCAGCGGAACGTCCGCGGGAATCGTGGTGGTCAATTGTCACTCCATCTCGCGGTCACGCGGAAGTACACGATGGACAGGATGGCCAGGAACACGGCGAGCATCAGGCTGAGCGCCGTCGCCTGTCCGTATGCCCCGCCGAGGCTGTTGGTGAAGGCGTACTGGTAGATCAGCAGCAGGATGGTCGTCGTCGAGTTGACCGGACCACCTCCGGTGAAGAGGAAGGGCTGCAGAAAGACCTGGGCGGTCGCGATGATCTGCAGAATGAGCGTGATGAAGAGGATGCCCCGCAGCTGCGGCAGCGTGACGTGCCAGATCTTGCCCCAGATCGATGCGCCGTCCACCTCGGCGGCGTCGTACAGGTCGGGCGACACCGAGGTCAGTGCGGCCAGGTAGATGATGATCGTGCCGCCTGCGCCCGCCCACGTCGCCTCCAGCACGAGCGAGGGCATCGCGGTGGCGGCATCCTGAATCCACGGTTGCGGCGGGATGCCCACCCAGCCGAGGATCGCATTGAAGACTCCGGTGGCGCTCGCGTCGTAGAAGATCTTCCAGAGCAGAACCGAGACCACCGGCGGGATGATGACCGGGAGGTACGCCAGAACGCTGTAGAAGCCCTTCATGCGCTTCACCTCACTCATCAGAACGGCTGCGATGAGCGGGATCGGGTAGCCGAAGAGCAGGGCGAGCGCGGCGAAGTATCCGGTGTTGCGGATCGCGACCCAGAACAGCGGGTCCTGGAATATTGCAACGAAGTTGTCCCAGCCGACGAACACCGCCGGCGTGACGAGGTTGGTCTTCTGGAAGCTCATGACAACGGACTCGACGATCGGGGTCCACGAGAAGACGCCGAAGATGATCAGCAAAGGCAGAAGGAAGAGAAGGGCTGTCAGGCCGCCGCGTTGCACCCAGGTGATCGGGTTGTGACGGCGCTTCTGACGTTCAGGACGCACCGCCACGTGCGGCTTGGCTGCGGTGTCAACGGTCATCGGTGATTGCTCTCATGTGGAGGCATGCTGCCGGGACGCCGGG
>DASZMW010000362.1:0-6949 GCA_035551735.1 Humibacter sp.
AGCATGGGGGGCCGCACGATCGTCCACGCAGCGTCGGACTCGCGAAGCGCGGTCTCGGCGAGGCGCATGTCGTCGAATCCCTCGCGCAGGAACCGTCCGAGGATCGGCTTGACGATCGAGCGGGTGAAGAACCCGTCGCCGTCGGTCTCGTGTCCGGAGGCCGTGATCATCGAGACCCGCGAGATGTCGGCACGCCTCATGGCGTCGAGGGTGGTGCGGATGCCGTCCACCATGACGCGATTGCTGCCCTCGGCCGCGTGGCCCAGCGTCGAGATCACGGCGTCGGCGCCGCGGATGCCTGCGGTCAGCCCGTCGAGATCCGTCGCGTTCGCCTGCACGACCCGTACCCGCTGGGCGAGGTCGCCGAGCTTGTCGGGTGAACGCACGACGGCGGTGACGTCGTGCCCGTTATTCAGGGCGTATTCGGCTGCGAGTCGGCCGGTACGGCCGGTCGCTCCGATGATGGCGATTCGCATGTCGTCTCCATGGTGATCGTGAAAAGTATCGAGGTGAGTAACCACTTACTAACCCTCTCAGTGTAGGGTTAGTGAACACTCACTCGTCAAGTCCACCAACCTGTGAAGTCACCCACTAGCAAGTCCCGAGGAGCGCGATGGCCGACGCAGAGGCGACGAACGCACCGCAGCAGAAGGCGGCGCGGGAGCGCATCCTCGATGCCGCGGCATCCGTCATGCGCGAGAAGGGCATCGCAGCCGCGACCACGAAGCAGATCGCCCGTGCTGCCGGGTACTCGGAGGCAATGCTCTACAAGCACTTCGACGACAAACAGCAATTGTTCGTCAGCGTGCTGCACGAGCGGTTGCCGTCCTATCGGCTGCAGGCCGCGGACGACGACCTCGGCGTGCGCGAGGGTCTTGAGGCGATGGTGGCCGGGCTGCTGCGGTTCTACGCCGGGTCGTTCATCATCGCGGTATCGGTCTTCGGGTCACCAGAGCTTCTCGCCGCCCAGCGTGACGGCGTGCGGGCGCACGGTGCGGGGCCGGAGGGGCCGACTCGTGCAGTGAGCGCCTACCTGACGCGGGAGCGAGATGCGGGCGCACTTCCCGCAGGCTTCGATCCGGATGCCGTCGCAACGCTGCTGGTCGGCGCCGCTCTGCACACGGCGTTCCTCGCTGCCTTCAACGGCAGCGACCAGGTCGATGATGCCGACGGTGTCGCTAAGCGGTTGGTCGCGGCAGTGCTGCCGGCCGACGTGAAGTAGTGCGACGGCGGGGATCCCGTCCCCGCTGGCCCCGGAGCACGCCGCAGGCGCGCGTCTCGAAACCGTCAGTCCTCGCCCTTGATGACGATCGTCTCGGTCTGTGGCGCGGGTTCCGCGTCCTCGTGGAAGACATCCGGCTCGAGGTAGATCACCCGCGCGACCGGCACCGCGGCACGCACCCGGGCCTCGATCGCGTCGATGGATGCTGCCACATCGCCCAGGCTCCGGCCGGCCGGCTGTGCGATCTTCGCCGCGACCATCAACTCCTCCGGCCCGAGATAGAGGGTCTTGAGGTGGATGACGCGGTCGGTTTCGCCGCCGGAGAGGATCGCGTTCTCGATGGCAGTGGCATCCGCGTCGCTCGCTCCCTCGCCAACCAGCAGGCTCTTCGTCTCGATGCCGAGCACGATGGCGACGACAACGAGCAGCGCGCCGATGAATACGGTGCCGATGCCGTCCCAGACGCCGTTGCCCGTGATGATCGCCAGGCCGATGCCGATCAGGGCGAAGGTGAGGCCGGTGAGCGCTGCGACGTCCTCGAGCAGCACGATCGGCAGCTCGGGCGCCTTCGCCCTGCGGATGAACGCGAACCACGATCGCGTCGTCTTGTGCGGCCGCGACTCGCGGATCGCGGTGCGAAGCGAGAAGCTCTCCAGGCAGATCGAGATCACCAGCACGAGCAGCGGCAGCCACCACACCTCGATGGGGTGCGGGTGCGTGATCTTCTCGATGCCCTCGTAGATGGAGAACACGCCGCCGACCGAGAACAGGATGATCGAGACCACGAACGCGTAGACGAACCGCTCGCGGCCGTAGCCGAACGGATGCTCGCGGTCGGCAGCCCGCTTCGCCCGGTTTCCGCCGACGAGGAGGAGCACCTGATTGCAGGAGTCGGCCAGCGAGTGCACGCCCTCGGCGAGCATCGACGACGAGCCGGAGAACCCCCAGGCGATGAATTTGGTGATGGCGATGCCGAGATTCGCGGCGAACGCGGCGATGATCGCCTTGGTGCTGGATCCCTCGGCAGTGCTGGATCCTTCGGCAGCCTCCGTCATGCGTTCAGCCTAGAGGCGAGCGCGGCTCGCCTAGGCTCGAGCTCATGAGTGACAACGTCGTGGAGCTGCCGAAGATCGCCATTCTGGGCGCCGGATCGATGGGTCGGGCCATCCTCAGCGGTCTGCTGAAACCGGGTGTCCACGCTGATGGGATCGTCGTGACGAACCGCAGCGCCGAGCGGGCGGCATCCCTCGCCGGCACACCGGGCGTCACAGCCACCGCCACCGCCGACGATTCGGATGCCAACCGCCTGGCAGTGCGCGGCGCCGGCGTCGTGCTCGTCGCGGTGAAGCCGGCCATGGTGCCTGACCTGCTGGCCGAGATCGCGGATGCCATCGAGCCCGACGCCATTGTCGTGAGCGTCGCCGCCGGGGTCACGGTCGCGCGGTTCGAGGAGCTGCTGCCGGCATCCGTCGCCGTGGTGCGTTCGATGCCCAACACGCCTGCCATCGTCGGCAAGGCGGTCACCGGGGTCAGCGCGGGAACGCGATCGACGCCCGACCAGGTAGCCCTGGTGCGTCGGCTGTTCGAAACCGTCGGCAGTGTGGTCGAGGTGCCAGAGTCGCAGCTGGATGCCCTCAGCACCATTTCCGGTTCCGGCCCCGCTTACGTGTTCTTCCTCATCGAACAACTCACCGCGACGGCCGTCTCGAAGGGGTTCACGCCCGAGCAGGCCGCCGAGTTGGTGAACGGCACGTTCATCGGCGCGACTCGGCTGCTCGAGGCTTCGGACGAGACGCCGACGCAGTTGCGCATTCAGGTCACGAGTCCGAAAGGCACGACCGAGCGGGCGGTGGCCGTGTTGCAGGACGCCGACCTCGAGTCGGTCTTCGACCGCGCGACGGATGCCGCTCTCGCCCGTGCGAGAGAGCTCGCCGCCGGCTGACCCCGGAATCACTCGAGGGCGGCGAAGCGTTCCACGTCGGAGCTCGCGCCCGAGACGATGATCAGGTCGTGGTCGGTGACCACGGTGTCCGGGGTGGCGTAGGTGAACGGCTGTCCCGGCGACTTCACGCCGACGACGGTGATGTCGAACTTGCGGCGCACCTGCGACTGCGTCAGCGAGATGCCGCGGATCACCTTCGGCGGGTACATCTTCACCAGCACGAAGTCGTCATCGAACTCGATGAAGTCGAGCATCCGTCCCGCTAGCAGGTGGGCGATGCGCTCGCCGGCCTCTGCCTCGGGATAGATCACGTGGTTCGCGCCGATGCGCTGCAAGATCGTGCCGTGCGACTTCGAGATGGCCTTCGCCCAGATCTGCGGAATACCGAGGTCCACGAGGTTCGCAGTGATCAGAACGGATGCCTCGATCGAGGACCCGACGGCCACCACGGCGATCGCGAAGTCTTGCGCACCGATCTGGCGCAGGGCGTCGATGGTACGAGCATCCGCCTGCACGGTGTGGGTGATGCGCTCCGACCACTTCTGCACGAGCGCGAGATCGGTGTCGACAGCGAGCACCTCGCGTTCGAGCCGGTCGAGCTGGCCCGCGGTGGCGGCGCCGAAGCGGCCGAGCCCGATCACCAGCACGGGAGCGTCATGTTTGATGCGGTCAGCCAACGATGGGCCTCTCTTCAGGGTTCTGGTAATACTGTCCTCGCTGCGACTGTGCGAGCGCCGCAGCAAGTGTCACGGTGCCAACCCGTCCCAAGAACATCGTGACGCCGAGCACGTACACCGCGCCCGTCGGCGCATCTTGGGTGAGACCTGTCGACAGACCACACGTGGCGAAGGCGCTGATCACGTCGAACAGGGCGTGATCGAGCGATTCCTTCGTGATGGCGAGCACCGTCACCGTCGAGATCGCGACGATGGTCGCCCCCCACAGCACGACGCTGACAGCGACACGGAGTACGTCGGTGGGGATCCGGCGACGGAACGCCTCCATCGACTCGACGCCGCGCGCCTCGGCGAGAGCGGCGAGGAACAGCACCGCGAGCGTCGTCACCTTGATGCCGCCGGCGGTGGATGCCGACCCGCCTCCCACGAACATCAGCATGTCGGTGACCATCAGCGACGACGTGTGCAGGTGGTCGACGCCGAACGTCGAGAAGCCGCCCGACCGTGCCATCACGGAGAGGAAAAGGGATTGGAAGACCGCATTCCCTGCACCGTGGGAGTCGATGGTGCTGGTGTTGCCTGCCTCGAGCGCGAAGTAGAGCAGCCATCCTGCCACGAGCAGCAGCGCGAAGGTGACGATCGTGAGCTTGACGTGCAGCGTCCAGAACCTGCGCCTGACCTTGCGCCGCAGATTCTGGCTGAGCGCGTAGATCACGGGAAAGCCGATCGCGCCGGCTATCACGCCGACCATCAGCGCGGTGAGAAACACGTAGTCGGTGGCGAACGGAGCCATGCCCGATGCGTTCGGCGAGAACCCCGTGTTCGTGAACGCCATCGCTGAGTAGTAGAGCGAGTTGAGCGAGCTGTCGTAGAGCGAGAAGCCGTGGGCGAGCATCCTCGGGAACAGCACGATCGCCACGACGAGTTCGATCGCGATGCCGCTCAGAGCGACAGTGCGCAGCAGGCTGCCGATCTCGCCGAGTCGGATGGCCTGGCCCTCGGCCACCGGGCCGGCGTGTGCCCGTAGCGGGTTGCTGTCGCTGGCTGCGATGAGCTTCGCGCGCAGTCCGAGCCGGCGCGAGATGACCATGCCGAGGATCGAGGCGAGCGTCAGCACGCCGATGCCGCCGATCTGCACGCCGAAATACACGACGATGTGGCCGAAACCCGACCAGTGCGTCGCCATGTCGACGGTCGACAGGCCGGTCACGCAGATGACCGAGACCGCCGTGAAGAACGAGTCCGCGAGCGGGGTGATGGTTCCGTGCGCCGACGAAACCGGCAACGAGAACAGCAGCGTGAAGATCAGCACGAGCGACGCGAAGACGATGAGTGCGAACCTCGAGGGGCTCGCTCCGGAGAACGTGTTGACGCGCAACTGAACGCGCCCCCACCACGTCGTGGGTACGAGGTGCCGAGATGCTTGTGCCGTTGCCCCCATCGGCCGCCCTCCCCGCAAACGCCTCGCGCGGTGTCGATGCTACCCCGGCCCAGAGCGCGGTCGACCGGCGCCCTGCCGCGTGCCGTTTGCGGCATGCAATACGCGGTCGGATGCCCGTGAAGGCATGGTGTCGTCAGGCTCGGCCCAGTAGCCTGGGGTGATGCCGGACATCTTTGACATCGTCGCGGATGCCACACGGCGCGACATTTTGCGCGTGCTGCTCGAAGCATCCGAAGACTCGGACAGCGGTGAAGTGAGTGTTTCGCAGATCGTCGGCGATCTCGAGTTGAGTCAGCCGACCGTGTCGAAACACCTCAAGGTGCTGCGCGAGGCCGGGCTCGTGACCGTGCGCGAAGAGGGACAGCACCGCTACTACCGCATCGACGTCGCCCCGCTCGACGAGATGGAGGACTGGCTGATGCCGTTCACCAGCGGAGGGTTCGAGATCGAAGACATCGACGTGACTGCCTTGGCAGCAGGCATCACAGACGAGACGAAGGACTTCGCCGCGCAGGTGGGAAAGGTGTTCGCCGACACCAGCCATCGGGTCTCGAGCGTCGTCGATCGGGTGCGCCCGAAGCGTCGCCGCTGACCACGCGTCGGGCGAGGCCCGGCCGGATGGTAGACTGGGCGACCGTGCTGCCGCGCGCTGCGCAGCATCCCGATGAACTTTTGTGAGGTCTTTGTGGGTTCAGTTATCAAGAAGCGCCGCAAGCGTATGGCGAAGAAGAAGCACCGCAAGCTGCTTCGCAAGACCCGCCACCAGCGTCGCAACAAGAAGTAGGTAGTGCTCGAACGAGCGCCGGGCTGTGCCCCGGCGCTTTTTCGTCTGCACACTGGCTTCCCTGCGACGGTGCTGCCGCGGTCCCCGATCTAGGCTCTCCTTGTGCCCGTCATCCAGCTCACCCTGATCGGCAAGCCCGGCTGCCACCTCTGCGACGACGCACGGGATGCGATCAACAGGGTGACGCAGACGCTTCCGGATGCCTCGCGCGTCGCCGTCGAGGAGCGCTCGATCCTCGATGAGCCAGAGTTGTTCGATCGGTACGCGGAGGAGATCCCCGTCGTTCTGATCGACGGCCGGCAGCACACCTACTGGCGTGTCGATGCCGATCGGCTCACCGCGGCGCTGAACGCGGCGCTCGCTGCGAACGGCTGACGAACGAGCCAGCAGCAAGCCGCATCCGGCCGCAACTGTTGCGTCACGGCGGCCGCACGTGGCTTTTGACCGAGGGCATCCGCTCGCGCCGCGGCCGCTACGATCGTTGCCCTACGCACAGGAGGAATGATGACGCTTCGGCACGTTGTGACCTGGAAGGTCGCGGGCGACACGGATGACGAGCGCGAGCGACTGAAGGCGGAATTCCGCGATCGGCTGCTCTCGCTTCCGCCGCAGATCGATGTGATCCGCGAGTTCGAGGTCGGCCTCAACGACGCCGGTGCCGCCGACAACTTCGACGTCGTTCTGGTGTCGGAGTTCGACGACGAGGATGCCCTGCAAACGTACGTCCACCACCCGGTGCACCAGGAGGTGGTGGCCTTCGTGCGCGCGAACACGGTCGGTCGCGCCGGAGTCGACTACACGGTCTGAGGCGTCGCCTCTTCGTTGGTCGAGTAGCGCCGCCGAAGGCGACGCGTATCGCGTTTTCGTTGGTCGAGTAGCGCCG
>DASZMW010000363.1:0-7587 GCA_035551735.1 Humibacter sp.
GCGCTGTTCAAGCGCGACAAGGACTACGTGGTGATGAACGACGAGGTGCTCATCGTCGACGAGCACACCGGGCGCATCTTGGTCGGCCGCCGCTACAACGAGGGCATCCACCAGGCCATCGAGGCCAAGGAGGGCGTGCCCGTCAAGGCGGAGAACCAGACACTCGCCACGGTCACGCTGCAGAACTATTTCCGGCTCTACAAGAAGCTCTCCGGCATGACCGGTACCGCCGAGACCGAAGCGGCGGAGTTCATGTCCACGTACAAGATCGGCGTCGTGCCGATCCCCACGAACAAGCCCATGATCCGCAGGGACATGTCCGACCTCGTCTATAAGAACGAGGAGGCCAAGTTCCTCCAAGTGGCAGAAGACATCGTCGAGCGCAACAAGAAGGGCCAGCCCGTTCTGGTCGGCACCACGAGCGTGGAGAAGAGCGAATACCTCTCCCGCCTGCTGGCGAAGAAGGGCGTTCGCCACGAGGTGCTGAACGCGAAGAACCACGCGCGTGAGGCCGCGATCGTCGCTCAGGCAGGCCGCCTCGGTGCCGTCACCGTCGCGACGAACATGGCTGGTCGTGGAACCGACATCATGCTCGGCGGTAACGCCGAGTTCATCGCGGTGGCGGAGATGAACGCCCGCGGTCTGAGCCCGGTCGAGACTCCCGAGGAGTACGAGGGCGAGTGGGATGCCGTCTACGAGCAGGTGAAGCAGGCCGTCGACGAAGAGGCGCACAAGGTCGTCGACGTCGGCGGACTGTACGTGCTCGGCACGGAGCGTCACGAGTCTCGCCGCATCGACAACCAGCTGCGCGGACGCTCGGGTCGTCAGGGCGACCCGGGGGAGAGCCGGTTCTACCTCTCGCTGACCGACGACCTGATGCGCCTCTTCAACGCCGGTGCGGCAGAGAGCCTGATGGGCCGCAGCAACGTGCCTGATGACCTGGCGATCGAGTCGAAGGTGGTGAGTCGCGCCATCCGTTCCGCCCAGTCGCAGGTGGAGGGGCGCAACGCCGAGATCCGCAAGAACGTGCTCAAGTACGACGACGTTCTGAACCGCCAGCGCGAGGCGATCTACAGCGACCGCCGGCACATCCTCGAAGGCGACGATCTGCACGAGCGTGTGCAGAAGTTCCTGGAAGACGTGATCACCGAGGTGATCGACCAGCACACGTCCGAATCCAGCGCCGACGATTGGGACTTCGACGCGCTCTGGGCGGACCTCAAGCTGCTCTACCCGGTCGACGTCTCGATCGACGAGGTCATCGCCGAGGTCGGCAACAAGGGCCGCGTCAACCGCGAGTTCATGACCCGGGAGATCCTGTCGGATGCCCGCCTCGCCTACGAGCGTCGCGAGGAGCAACTGGGTTCCCCCGCCATGCGCGAGCTCGAGCGCCGCGTGGTGCTGTCCGTGATCGACCGTCGCTGGCGCGACCACCTCTACGAGATGGACTACCTCAAAGACGGCATCGGCCTGCGAGCCATGGCGCAGCGCGACCCGCTGGTCGAGTACCAGCGCGAGGGCTTCGCCATGTACCAGCAGATGATGGGCGCCATTCGCGAGGAGTCGGTCGGATTCCTGTTCAACCTCGAGGTCGAGGTCACCCAGGCGGCTGGCGAGATCACGGAGGTGGAGGCCAAGGGCCTCGAGCCGTCCGCGAATGAGCAGCAGCGGCTCAGCTACTCAGCTCCGAGCGACGACGGCAGCATCGAGGTGCGTAACCAGCGCGGCCAGGTCGAGCGCGCAGCAACGGAGCGCGCCGAGCGTGCCCGCCAGCGTCAGATCACGGCCCAGGAGGAAGCGGTCGCGCAGCAGCAGGGCGCCCAGCAGCAACAGCAGCCCGCACAGCGCGGCGCATTCGGACAGCGATCGGATGCCGCACCCGAGCCGCAGAACCGCGCAGAGCGTCGAGCCCAGGAGCGTCGCCGCCACTGACCTCGTGCCGCCTGCCTCCTGCTGGCGACGAGTCGCCGTTCCGGACGTCTGCGCCCGCTGCAGCGGGCACGAACGTCCGCAACGGGCACGAGTTGTCCGCGGATGCGCCGGGCGGGGACCGGCGTGGGTCTCGGGAACGTGACTCGCTCTGCGAGGCGGCGGCGTCGACGGCGCCGGACGCGACCGTCTCGGGGAGCCGACGGCGACGCGCCGGGCTGGGACCGGCGCGCTAGAGAACGCTGATCGCCGATGCGCGCCAGCGGCGATCGAGCCCCTCGAGACGGATGGCCACCGCGCGCACCCGCACCGGGTTGCGCACGATGACGGTCGCCTCGACCACGCCGTCACGTGGTTCGCTGATGTGCGTGCTCAGCACGGTGAGCGCGGGTCGTGCAGCGGTGACGCCCTTCACGCGCCGCGCACGCTCGGCCAGCACCGTGCGGTGCAGCAGTGTCGTGTAGACCTCGTCGGTGACCCAGCGGTTGAGCTGTTCGAGGTCCCGCGCCCCGGCGAGCACTTCAAGGATGCATCTCGCCAGATTCGTCACCAGTGGTTCGGGATCGGGCAGTTCCGAACGGCGGGCCGGTTGCGCGAGAAAGAAGTCCTCGTCAACCCGTCTTCGCCCCTCGACGCGCTCCGCCGCATCCGGGCCGCGCGACGGCGGCGTCTCCGTGGTCGAGTGCTGCGGTAGCGACGACACCTGGTTCATCGGGTGGCTCCCTGCGGTCGGGTGCGGGGAAAGGCGGGCCGAGAACCCCGCCTTCGGGGGGTGTTTGGCAAGTCACTCAACCAGTGGTCAGACAACCGGGTCCACGGCGTTCGTGCCCTGTTGAGAACCGGTCAAGCCGGTGCGTGTGACCGGCTATCGTGAGCCCTCATGCGCTGGGACAATCTGTTCGCCGACCTGGAGGGCCAGCTTGAACACGAACTCGGTGCCGAAGACCTCGAGCTTCGTGTCGAGGAGGAACGGCTGCGCCTCGGCCGGCTTTCGCTGCGGGACAGGATGCGTGCGGTCTTCGACCCCGGGGACGATCGCGCAGCGCCCTTGCTGCTCTGGCTCACGGACGGCAGCGCGGTGCGGCTCCGGCCGGCCACATACGGCCGGGACTGGGTGTCGGGTGAGCTGGTCGGAGACGCGGATCATGGAATTGAGGCGGCACGGGCATCCGCTCGCGCGCTGGTGCCGCTCGACGCCGTCGCCTCGATCAGTCTGACCGAGGCTCAGGTCGCGCCGAGTCTCGAGGGTACGGGAGAGCAGGACCGTGCTGCGGATGCCGCACCGCGCTTGATCGACCGGCTCGGTCTCGCATTTCCCCTTCGCGACCTCGCACGCAGACGCAGTGCGGTGACCATGACCACCCTCGCGGGTGACCTGCACGGAACGATCGACCGGGTGGCGAGAGATCACCTCGATCTGGCACTGCACGAGCCGGGAGCCCCGCGGCGGGCAGCGAACGTGCGGGGCATCCGCATCGTGCCGATGACGGCGGTCGTGCTCGTGCGAATCTGAGGCGTTGGCTCGGATGTTCGGAGTTCGGATGTTCGGGTGGGTCAGTGCGCGTCGGGCCAGATCACGCGGCCGCCTGACAGCTCGGGAATCGCTGCCAGATCGGACTGCTCCCACTGCGCTCGCCTGCGCGTCTCCTCGTACATCGCTTCGATGTACGCCTCGAGTTCGACACGCTCGATGCGCCACGCTCCGGGGCGCCCGACGCGAATCGCGGGAAGCTCGCCCGTCTCGATGAGTCCGACGACGTCGGTCGGCGCCACGCTCAGAACCTCCGCGGCGTCGCCGACGGTGAGAAAGCGCGTCACATCGTCTTGGCGGTCGGCGGTCATGGATCCGATTATCGTCGGATGCCCGCAGCGGCCTCGCGCGTGTGGATAACTTTCATACGAGTTGCTCAGGAACGGCAGCATGGTGCTCACGCCCCGACGGAATCACGAGTCGGCGGGCGAAGCGAGGGAGGACCATGAGCACGGCGAACGGCGCGCGGCAGAGGCGTTTCTGGGTGGATCCGAGGTTTGCCGTCGGCGTTCTGCTGATCGTGGCATCCGTCGTCGGGGTGTGTGTGCTGCTGGCCGCGCAGAACCGCAGCGTCGAGGTGTACGTGGCGCGCAGCACGCTGGTCGCGGGCGATCACGTGAGTGCTGGCGACCTCGAACTGACGAGCGTGCGGGTGCCTTCTGCGTCGGATGTCTACCTCACCCGCGCAGCGATGCCGAAGGATGCCGTCGTGGTGCGTTCCGTTCCGAAGGGTGAGCTCGTGCCGGCGGCCGCGGTCAGCGAGCGAACGGATGCCGCGCTCACCAGCGTCGTCGTGAAGGCGTCGGGACCTGTTGCGGCGGCCGTCACCGACGGAGCAGTCGTCGATGTGTGGGCGGCGCATGGGTCCGACGCCAAGGACTACCGGCCACCCGCGGTGCTGGTCCCGGGCGCAGTGGTCGTGTCTGTCGCGCACGATGACGCACTCGTGGCCGACCGTGCGACCGTGTCGATCGAGGTGCGCGTGCCGTCGAGCCGGGTGGCCGCCGTGTTGCAAGCCATCGCCGACGGCCGGGTGCTCTCCGTGGTGCCCGCGAGCCCCGATTCCGGCACGGTCGCCTCCTCCGATACAGGCGAAGACGACGGCGACGGGAGCGAGAGCACTGGAACCTCCGCGACTCCGACCCCGACGCCGACCGCGGCACGCTCGGACGGCAGCCGATCGGGGAGCGGCAAGTGAGCATCCTGGCGCTCTGCCTTGACAGACGCACGCAGGATCGCGTCGCGGCCGAGGCGACGGCATCCGGCCATCTCGTCGCCCTCCGCACCGAGACGGCGCGCGAACTCGTCACCGCGCTGGCGGCGCGCAGCGTGGACGTCGCCGTGATCGGCGCCGCGAAGGGCAGGCTCACCGCTGAGGTCGTTGCGACGTGCGACCGATCGGGCGTTCGGCTCGTGGTGCTCGCGGCGTCGGAGTCCGAACGGCGGCACGCGCTCTCGCTCGGCGTTCACGACGCGCTGGATGCCGCGTCTGACTGGGGCGCTCTCGAACCGTCGCTGCGCGGCGTTCCCGTGGTGCCGTCGCGGGCCGGTGGACCCGTCGGCTCCGCGGATGCTGCGCGCGTCGTCGCCGTCTGGGGACCTGCAGGCGCACCAGGGCGCACGTCGTTCGCGATCACGATCGCCGCGGAGCTCGCCGCACTCGGGCACGGCGTGGTGCTGGCCGATGCCGATCCGTACGGGGGTGCCGTCGCACCAGCGCTCGGGCTGCTCGACGAGGCGCCGGGCTTCGCGGCGGCGTGCCGGCTGGCGGCATCCGACTCCCTGACCCACGACGAACTCGCCAGAGTCGCGCAGCGATACTCGAGCCCGCGTGGCGCGTTCTGGGTGCTGACCGGCATCGGTCGTGCGGCGCGCTGGCCGGAACTGACGACCGATCGCGTGGAGCGGGTGCTCGCGGCCTGTCGCACCTGGGTGGACTACACCGTGGTGGACGTGGGGTTCAGTCTCGAGACCGACGAGGAGATCACGAGCGACTTGTTCGCGCCGCGACGCAACGCGGCGACCCTGGCGGCTCTGCGTGGAGCGGACGACGCCGTGGCGGTGGGCGCGGCAGACCCCGTCGGGCTGTCGCGACTGTTGCGGGCGCTCGGTGATCTGGCGGATGCCGCGCCCGACACTCGCGCGCACGTCATCGTCAACCGCGTGCGGGCATCCGCTGTCGGTGCCGGACCGTTCGCGCAGGTGTCGTCGACGCTGGCGCGCTTCGGCAGCGTCGAGGCCGCAGCACTGGTGCCCGATGACCCGGCGGCGTTCGACCTGGCCGTGCTCACGGGGCGCACGCTGAGGGATGCCGCCCCCAAGTCGCCCGCGCGGGCCGCACTTCTGCGGTTCATCGAACGAGAGCTCGCGCCGGCGGCGGAGCCGCGCGTGGGACGACGTAGGCACGCTGCGAGAGCTCGGGTGGTCGCAGGAGCGGGGTGAAGGCGATCTCGCGGATGGAGCCGGCGTGTGTGAAGAGGCCAAGCTTCACCGCGCGGTCGACGTCGCTCAGTGACTTCACTCGAGCTCGGCGGCCGTTTCGGCCAGGATGACCGGTATGGAAGAGGTCGAAGTCGTCGTTGCCCACAGTCAGCGCGCAACACTGCGCGTCGGCGACGTGTTCCTGAAGATCGACGGCGACCCGGCGCACGCCGACGTCGAAGTGCGGGCGATGGCCATGGCGCCGATACCGACCCCGGCGATTCTTTGGCGTGAGCCGCCTGTGCTCGCGATCGCTGCCGTGCCCGGCGAGGCCCTCGGAGTCCTCGGCGAACCGTCGATCGCGTCGCCTGCGGCATGGGCTGCGGCGGGTGCCGCCATACGGACGCTGCACGATGCACCGGTGCCGCCGTGGCAGGGGCGCAGTCTTGTCGACGTGGCGGCGGAGCTCGACAGCGAGTGCGCGTGGCTTCTCGCCAACGCCGTTCTGCCCGCCGAGGTGATTCTGCGCAACCGGGAGATCGCCGAGGCTGCGCTCCGGCCGTGGAAACCGGTGTTCATCCACGGAGACCTGCAGGTCACGCACGTGTTCGTCGACAGCGACGAGGTCACGGGCGTCATCGACTGGTCGGAGGCCGCCCCAGGCGACGCCATGTTCGACCTCGCCATCGTGACGCTCGGGCACGAGGAACGCCTGGACGACTTGCTTGCCGGCTACGGCCCCGACGCGGACCGGAACGTGATCCGCGCCTGGTGGTCGCTACGCAGCCTTGTGGCGTCGCACTGGCTGATCGACCACGGCTTCGATCCGGATGCCCCTGGATGCGAATTCGACGTGCTCAGGTCCCGGATGCGGGAGCCCTAAGGTCGGTGTCGTCTATCGAACCATTCGTAGCTCGACCAAGTTCGGGTCCGCGGGGTCGGTGTACTCGATTCCGTCGAATCGAAAACCGTTCCGTTCGTAGAACGCCACCGCTCGTGCATTGCCGTTGAGGACCCAGAGTTGCGCGGGCGATTCACCCACCACGGCGTCGTGGAGCGCCTGGCCGGCCCCTGATCCGTGTGCCCTGGCCAGCACGTAGATGGAGAACAAGTGCAGGGGACGGGCGGCAGGGAATCCATGTTCCGCGTCGGGCCCGACTGAGTCGCCCGAGTTCGCGAAGCCGATGATCGAATCCGATTCGACGGCTACGGCCAATCGGCCGGGTCTCGGATCGAGCCCGAGGTAGCGGTCCCAGGACCGTGTTCGTCGCTCGAACGCCTCCTCACCGAAGAAGCGCTCGTCCAGCACCCCTGAGTATGTTTCGCGCCAGCCATCGACGTGAACGCGAGCGATCCCTGCAGCGTCGCCGGCGTGCGCGTCGCGAACATCCACCTCACTGCTTGCCATGGTGAAACGCTATCGGCCGCGAGACGCCGAAATCAGCTCCGCCGATTCGCCGCGACGGCGTCGTGCACGAGCCGGCGAAGCGCGTTGTCGTCGACAGGTGAGTCCTCGAAGAAGTCGATCGCCCTGACCGCGCTGCTGTCCAGCCGTGAGTTGAAGAGCTTCGTCGGATCATCCAGCCGCGCACCCTTGGGGAAGGTCAGCCGTACCGCGCCCTTCAGAAGGTCCGCCATGCAGATGTTGCCCTGACACACCCAAGTGGCGACGCCCTCCGGTTTGGAAGGCTTCCTCCACTTGATCT
>DASZMW010000364.1:0-8064 GCA_035551735.1 Humibacter sp.
ACGAGACGCTCTCGGCGCTCACCGATCTCGTGCGGCAGGGGAAGGTTCGGGCGATCGGCTCATCGTCCATGCGCGGCTCCGAGATCGTCGAGGCGCAGTGGGTCGCCGAGCGCCGCGGCTTCGAGCGCTTCCGCACCGAGCAGCCGAACTACTCGATCCTCGACCGTGAGATCGAGCGCGAGATCCTCCCCGTCGCCCAGCGCTACGGCATGGGCACGCTCGTCTACAGCCCGTTGGCCGGCGGCACGCTGACCGGTCGTTACCGCTCCGGGCAGGAGAACGACAACTTCCGATCCACTCGCACCGGCATGAACCACTTCAGGGACGAGCGACGCCTTGCCGCCGTGGAGCAGCTCATCGCGCTGTCCGACGAGGTCGGCGTGAAGCTGACCCACTTGGCGATGGCCTTCGCCATCGCGCACCCCGGAGTCACCTCCGCTATCGCGGGACCCCGCACGATGGAGCAGCTCGAGGACACGCTTGCGGGCGTCGACGTCGCGCTCTCCGACGAGGTGCTTGGCCGGATCGATGAGATCGTGCCGCCGGGGGAGAGCATCGGCGCGATGGACATGGTCTATCGCGGCCAGGAGGTCGGCGAACCCGCTCTGCGCCGACGGCCCGTCTCGGAGCGCTCAGCGGCATAGCGCCCGGCCGCGGGCATCCCTCAGCGCAGCAGCCTGCGCAGCACGTTTGTGTCGGCGAGGTCGATGAGCTCGTCGCCGCGGCCCGACATCACCGAGCGCAACGCCCAGAGCGAGAAGCCCTTCGCCTGCGCTGCGGTGATCGAGGGCGGCAGCGACAGCTCCTGCCGCGCCGTGACGATGTCGACGAGCACGGGCCCGTCGTCGCTGAGGGCAGAGCGCAACGCCGCTTCGAGGTCGGCGCCCTTCTCGACACGGATGCCACGGATGCCCACTGCCTCGGCCACGGCCGCGAAGCTCGGGTTCTCGAGACTCGTGCCGTAGTTGACGATGCCTGCCGCCTTCATCTCGAGCTCGACGAAGTCGAGCGACGAGTTGTTGAAGACCACGATCTTGACCGGAAGCCTGTTCTGGTGGATCGAGATGAGGTCGCCCATCAGCATGGCGAGCCCGCCGTCGCCGGCGAGCGCGATCACCTGCCGCTGCGTGTCGACGGCCTGCGCGCCGAGTGCCTGAGGCATCGCGTTCGCCATCGATCCGTGCGTGAACGACCCGAGCAGGCGCCGCTCCTTCGTCATGCTCAGGTAGCGGGCAGCCCAGATCGCAGGGGTGCCGACATCCGCAGTGAAGACGGCGTCGGCATCCGCGATCTCGTCGATCAGCCGTGCGACGTACTGCGGATGCAGCGGCTGCTTGCCGTCGTCGTTCGCCAGCTCGTCGAGCTCCTTGCGTGCCTTGCGGTAGCGCGCGACGCTGTCGTCGAGGTGGCGCGAGTCGTCCCGCTTCCTCAGGCGCGGCACCAGCGCCAGCGCGGTGTCACCGACACCGCCGACCAGACCGAGATCGATGGGAGTGCGACGTCCGAGCTGCTCGCCACGGATGTCGACCTGCACGATCTTCGCCTTGTCGGGATAGAACTGGCGGTACGGAAAGTCGGTGCCGAGCATCAGGAGCACGTCGCATTTCTCCATCGCGCGGTATCCGGACGAGAACCCGAGAAGGCCGGTCATGCCGACGTCGAACGGATTGTCGTACT
The DNA here is from genome assembly GCA_035551735.1 of Humibacter sp. Taxonomy (GTDB): domain Bacteria; phylum Actinomycetota; class Actinomycetes; order Actinomycetales; family Microbacteriaceae; genus Humibacter. The sequence goes on from DASZMW010000364.1 coordinate 1,678, forward strand.
CGATGTGCTCTTTGCCGCGCAGCGCGTGCACGATCGGCGCCTTGAGCCTCTCGGCAAGCGCGAGCACCTCGTTGTGCGCGCCCGCGACGCCCGCTCCGGCCAGAATGGTCACCCGCTTCGCCTTGTCGAGGAGTTTGGCCGCGGCATCCAACTCGGCGTCGGCCGGCACGACGTGCGTCGGCGACTTCCGGATCGGTGCGGATGCCCGCCGGCCCGGCGCATCCGCGAAAAAGACGTCGCCCGGAACGACCACCACGGCGACACCGCGACGTTCGACGGCAGTGCGCATGGCGATCTCGAGCACCCACGGAAGCTGCGACGGGTCGCCGACCAACTCGCTGTAGACGCTGCACTCACGGAACAGCTCTTGCGGATGCGTCTCCTGAAAGTAGCCGCTACCGATCTGCTCCGACGGAATGTGCGAGGCGATGGCCAGCACGGGCACGCGACTGCGCTGGGCGTCGAACAGCCCATTGATGAAGTGCAGGTTGCCCGGGCCGCAGCTGCCGGCGACGACGGCAAGCTCACCGGTGATCTCGGCCTCGGCGGCCGCGGCGAACGCGCCGGCCTCTTCGTGTCGCATGTGCAACCAACGGATGTGCCCGTCGCGTCTCAGTGCGTCGGTGAACGCGTTGAGCGAATCACCTGGCAAGCCCCAGATGCGGCTCACGCCCGCTGAGCGCAGGGTTTCGACGAACAGATCGGCGACGTTCCTCGGCATGGCTCCTGCTTTCCAGCGGGCACGAACGCCGGCAACGGCGCGGCCCCCACGCGATCGATGCGAATGGGTTCCAGCCTATTGCGGGCGCAGCGGAGTCAGGCGATCTTCGCGAGCTGGTTGTCCACCGTGATGAAGAGGCTTGGCTCTAGGCCGATGCCACGCAGGTAGCGACGCAACGTGTCCACCTTCAACATCTCGACATCGCCTCGCTCGATCTGTGAAATGCGCTTCTGACTCACACTGATCACGGCCGCAAGTTCGGCTTGGGTGAGCCCCGCCGCTCGGCGCAGTTCGCGCAGACGCCACGCGCGAGCCTCAGCGCGGAGACGTTCGGAATCGGCGATGCGCTGCTCCTCCGAGATTCCGAGACGCTCGGCCATCTGCTCCAGCGAAACAGTCATCTCGCACTCCCGTTTTTGAGGCCGATCAGGTGCTCGTCGAACAAGTCGTCGGCGACCGAAATGTTCTCCCGGTACCAACGCTTCCAATTCCCACCCTTGTTCCCCGCAAGTAGAAGGATCGCCTGCCGCCGCGGGTCGAAGGCGAACAAGATTCGGATAGCAACAACCGTGTTCGACGACGTGCGCAGTTCCTTCATGTTGTTGTGCCGTGAGCCCTCGACCGAGTCGACGAGCGGCCGACCGAGTTGTGGCCCGTCTTGAGCAAGAACAGTTGCTGCGGCAATCACCCGCCGCTGTACCTTCGGGTCCTGCGCCTCAAGCCAATCGGCGATCAGCTCGAACTCGACGTGCCAACTCATTCGAATATACCTTAAATCTAGTATGAACGGACTCAGAGCCGTCGCACTCCGGGAGATGATCGCCCGTCGAGCCGACAATCTGCCCGTTCACACAGCGACTCGATGCTGGAGCCGTGCTCATGTCCCGAAGTCATCACGCTGCAGACTGAAGATCCTGACGGTGTTCGGAGGCCAGCCCAGCAGACCCTCCTGCGCGCCCGTCGCCAAAGACAACATCGAGGACGCGGCAGACTTCAACTGCGACTGGACTAGGAGCCGTGCGACGGCAGCACCTCCCAGCCTCAACGCGCTGCGAGGATGCCACCACGAGGACTTGCGCGAAGCCCTGGTCCGCATCGTCAGCGCAAGCATCGGAAGGCCGCACGGCACCAGCACATAAATTCCGGTCAGCACTATGACCCATGCCGGCTGGTCACTGGCGATTCCCGAGCCGACCATCGACAAAGTCGCGGCTAATGGCAAAAGCAAAAGAATGGCAACAGCGATCCGCGTGATCACTCTTACCCACGGAGACTCCGTGCGTCTTGCCGCCCATATAAGCGCTACGGCAAACACACCCCACGCAAAAAATGATATCGAAATTGCAATTACGTCAGCGATGAGCGGTCCCCAGTTCTGTCTCGCCGCGTGCTCACCCGCCCACAGTGCGCCGATGTAGAACGCGCTCAGCGTCGCCACCGAATATCGCCCACGTCCCACAGGCCACAACGCAGCCGACGAGAACAAGTGCCGGGCGGCGCAAGTTGAGGTATTCCTGCCGCAACGATGACTCGATGCGTCTGATGCCTTCTCTCGCACCGCTACGCAACTCTGCACGGCGGTCGACGCGCAGCACGAGCGACGCGCCATCAGCCGCGAAGAGCACTATTCCGACAACCGCCAGTGTGACGATCAGAAACTCACCTGGGTGGTTCGCTCCAAACGATTTGAGGAAGATGAGCCACGAAATGATTGCAGCAGCGCCAGTAAGCACGGCTGCACCGACAAACCGTCGATACCTGACGCGGGTTATCGCGTCATCGCTCTGGCGATCAGACCACACGGCTATCTGCATGGCAACTACGAGCGCGGCCAGGATGCCCAGAAACGCCCAGGCGTCTCCTACAGAGACACCACGGCTCAAGCCCATGACATGACGCAGCTGGTCCTGCCCTCTTTCGAAGGCGAGCATCGGGACCGTCACCAACTCGGCAGCCAGGAGAACCACCAGGATCATGAGTCCGATACGGGAAAGCAGGCTTCCGACGCCGAACTGGGACGACCTCTCACCCGTGCGATTACTTGCATCCTGTGCCATGTCTCGAGCGTGCACGAATCCACTGACACTTGTAGTCGACGTACGTTCGTGCGCTCATTCCTCGTCGTGCGCCGCTCCACAGCCGAAGAGTGCAGCACCCTCACACTCGCCAACGGCTAGGCCGTGCGCGGAGCCAGTTTCGGCAGCGTAGCGGTACAAGTGCCCAGTCGAGATCGACTCCGGCGCGGCGCGCTGCACGCCTAACGGGATCGTGGGGCGGAAGAACCCGAACTCCCGCCCCACCTTTCCCCCATTACAGGCGTCGACGCACCCCCACAACGCGTCGACGACTTCTCTTACGGTGCACCAACTCCCTCGGCGAGACTGAACGCGATGAGCCGTCGAGCGAAAGGGTAGACGAAGGCATGTTGCAACCCGTTGCAGGCGGTCGCATGCCCGTGCTCGCACCTCCGCCGAAGCGTCGAGACTCAGCCCTCGAGTGCCTCGATCTTCTCGACGAACGTCAGCCGCTTCGGCGAGCGCGGCGGCAGCAGGCGGAGCGCTTCGCGCAGCACCTCGATGTCGTCCGCGGCCTCCGGCATCATCGCGAACTGCGCCAGCACGTCAGCGGATGCCTCGCCCAGCATCGCGTCCCGCAACCGTCGCAGCACGTCGCGGCGGATCTCGACGACGCCTGGCGCCGTACTCGCCGGCAGCACGGGGCCTTCGTATGCGGCCAGTGCCGCGCGATGCGCACCGCGCTGCACGAGTCGCAGCACGTTCTTCGCGTCGACTTCGACGGTCCGATCGAGCCGGTAGGGATTGGAGAGAAGCTCGAGCCCGATTCCGGATGCCTGCAGCACCTTGCGCAGGCGGGCCAGCTCCACGCGCAGCGTCACGTCGGCGCCGCCGTCTGAGTACACCGCATCGCGGAGCGCTTCGGCCGTCAGCCCGCGTGGGTGCCACGCCAGAACGGCGACGATCGTCGCGTGCCGCGTGCTGAGCGGAACGAGTATGTCACCGCAGACGAGTTCCCCGACATCGCGGCCCGAGACATGCAGCACCGGCGCTGGCGCGGATCGGCGGTGCGCGGGCATCCGCGTCGCTGTCTTCATGCGGGGCTGCTGCGCGAGCCGTCGAACGGTGAGTTCCGACTCCGCTGCAGCCGCGGTCGCCTGCAGCAACGTCATGGCAAAGGGGTCGACGGCACGACTGTCGCCCGTGATGTCGATGACGCCGATCGGCTTGCCGGTCTGCGGATCGTGCAGCGGAACGGCGGTGCAGCTCCAGCCGTGCACGATGGTTCCGAAGTGTTCAGCGTCATGGATCTGAATGCCGTGATCGAGCGCGAGCGCCGTTCCCGGCGCCGAGGTGCCGACGACATCCTCAGACCAGTTCGCCCCTTCGACGAAGAGGAGCCTTTCCGCGCGACTACGCGCAGCTGAATCACCCTCCACCCACAGCAGTCGTCCGCGTTCGTCTCCGACCGCGACCAGAAGGCCAGAACCCTCCGCATCGCTCACGAGCAGCCGCCTGATAAGGGGCATCAGTCCGGCGAGAGGATGCCCGTCGCGAAAGTCTTCGAGATGCGAGCCCTCGATCACCAACGGCGGCAGAACGGTGTCCGGATTCAACGACAGTGCGAGGGAACGGCGCCACGACTCGACGACTACGCGCCTCTGCGCCGCCCCAGCGCCCTCCGGCGAAGCCAGCCAGTCGTTGACGTCATTCGCACGCATACCGTCGCCACCCTTGATCGACGTGTCGCTGAACGCGGCGACATCTCCATGGTACGTGCACCCTGCGCAGGGGACATCGAAGCATCACCGGTGTCTACTAGGCTCACAAATCGCGGTCCGTGCGCGAGACCGTATCCATTCTGAGCCGGTACATCGGCGCGAAACGGGGGATGCGATCGAGGATGACCGACACGTCTGACGTGCTCGTCGGTCTCACCGACGCCGAGGTCGCCGAGCGGGTCGAAGCCGGCAAGACCAACGCCTACACCGACCAGACCAGTCGGTCGGCGTGGAGCATCATCCGCGCCAACGTCTTCACGCTGTTCAACGGCATCATCGTCGCTTGCTTCGCTGTGCTGCTCGTTCTGGGCAGGTGGCAAGATGCCCTGTTCGGCCTGAGCGCTGTGGCGAACACCATCATCGGGTCCGTGCAGGAGTTTCGCGCGAAAGCTGCGCTCGACAAGCTCGCCCTGCTGCACGCGCCGAGTGCGCGGGTGCTGCGCGACGGGGTACTCCACGACGTGCCGGTCTCCGAGATCGTGCTGGACGACATCCTCGTGCTGCGGGCAGGCGACCAGGTTGCCGCCGACGGAGTCGTGCTCCGCTCCGCACGGCTGCAGGTCGACGAGTCGATGCTCACGGGCGAGTCGGATGCCGCCGACAAGCAGCCCTCCGACGAAGCACTGAGCGGGTCGATCGTCGTCGGCGGTGAGGGTGCCGCCCGTGTCACGCGGGTGGGCGCCGACTCGTTCGCCAACCGGCTCGCGAGCGAGGCGAAGCGATTCTCGCTGGTGTCCAGTGAACTGCGCCGTTCGGTCGGCAAGGTGCTCAAGTTCCAGGCCTGGATCATCGGCCCGATCGCCCTGCTCGTGCTCAACGCCCAGATCTTCGTGTTCGGCGGCTGGCCCGAGGCCATCAAGAGCGGGGAGTGGCGCCAGGCTGCGGTCAACGCGATCGCGGCGGTGATCGCGATGATCCCGCTCGGTCTGGTGTTGATGACGAGCATCGCCTTCGCCGTCGGCGCGGTGAGGCTCGCTGCCCGCCAGGTTCTCGTGCAGGAACTGCCGGCGGTCGAGGGCCTCGCACGCGTCGACGTCATCTGCCTCGACAAGACGGGCACGCTCACCGAGGGCGAGATCGTGTTCGACGAGGGGCACCCTGTGACGGATGCCTCTCCCTCCGGCTGGCGCGACGCGCTCGCCTGGTACGGCGCGGAGCCGGATGCGAACGCGACGGCACGCTGCCTCAAGGCCGCGTATTCGGTGGACGGCGAGCTCGAGCCGGCCGCGCGCATCCCCTTCTCCTCCGCGCGCAAGTGGAGCGCCGTGTCATTCACGGATGCCGCACGAGGCACGTGGGTGCTCGGTGGACCCGAGATGGTGTTCCCTGGTGCAGACCACGAGGGCCTGCGGGCGCGATCGGCCGGGCTGGCAGCATCCGGCCGCCGTACTCTCGTCCTCGCGCATTCGCCGCTCATGCTCTCTGAGAGCGAGCTCGACACGGAGCAGTTGCCCTCCGGGCTCGACGCCGTGACGCTGCTCACATTCCGTGAGCAGGTACGCTCCGATGCCCGGGAGACGCTCGGGTACTTCGCGTCCCAAGGCGTCGACGTCAAGGTCATCTCCGGCGACAACCCGCAGACCGTCGCGGCGATCGCGCGCGAGGTCGGGCTGGATGCCCCGACCGGCTTCGACGCTCGCGAGCTGCCAGAGGAGACAGATGCCCTCGCCGAGGCACTCGAGCAGCACACCGTGTTCGGGCGGGTCACCCCCGACCAGAAGAAGGCGATCGTTCAGGCGCTGAAGTCGCGAGGGCACACCGTCGCGATGACCGGCGATGGTGTGAACGACGCGCTGGCCATCAAAGAGGCCGACATCGGCATCGCGATGGAATCCGGCTCGGCGGCGACCAAGGCAGTCGCGCGCATCGT
>DASZMW010000365.1:0-2830 GCA_035551735.1 Humibacter sp.
TGATGAAGTGCGCCTCGTCGACGACCATGCCACGGAACCCGAGTTCCGACAACCAGGACAGGTGGCGATCGAGCACCTCGTAGTTGACGATGACCACGTCGGCGAAGGCGTCCAGACCCTCGCCATCACCGTGGATGACCGTAGCCCTGCGATGGGGCGTCCACAGCTCGACCTCACGTGCCCAGTTCATCTTGACGACGTTCGGCACAACCGCCAACAGCGGGTACGCACCCGCGACGGATGCCGCGAGCACCGATTGCGCGGTCTTGCCGAGTCCCGGCTCGTCTGCCAGCAAGAACGAACGGTGCCCGAGCCGCACCGCCTCGACGACGCGCGCCTGGTGCTTCATGAGTTCCATACCAGAAGGGGAATATCTGTCGACCTTGGGCGCGTCGGGCAGTTCCATGCTGGCCGCGCGACCTCCTGAGCCGTACTCGAACGACTTGAACAGCGGCCCGAGAAGCTCCCACGAGTCGAGGCGCCGGCGCGGAGCGGACGTCGCCTGCGAGGCGAGTGCGAAGTCGGGGGCGAGGAACGGGTTGGATAGCTGCCTCGCACGCACCGACTGCGGCACAACCTGCTTCTGGGCGAGCTCCGGCGAGAGCAGCACGTCCTGCTTGGGCTTGGGTGCCTCTGTCGTGATGATGAGGTCGTCGGGCTCGAGCTCCGCACCCGATTCGAGGAGCCAATCCCTGCGCATCTTCTGCGCGGCGGGACTGGGCGGAGCCGTGGACTCCAGCACCGTGATGAGGGAGGTGTCGCGTGCCGCCGTCTTGGCCAGGATCGTCGCGATGCCGTCGAGTCGCTTCAGCTGCTCGGCGCGTGCCGAGTCACTCAGCGCAGGGTCGGACTTCGCTCGCGCACGCTCCTCGCGCATCAGCAGCGCGATGACCTGGAACTTGGTGCGGTTGGTCGGCCCGACCTTCTTGCCGGCCTGAGCCTTCGCCTCGACCTCCCGCACACGGCGGGCGAGAACGGGGATGAGTCCGTCGTTGTTCGAGTGACGGGGCCCGGAGCGGCGAGTTGCCTGGGCGGTGCGATCGCCGGTGTGCGGCATGATCCTCCTGTGCGTGAAGCCCGCTGATGCGAGCCTCTCCTGTGTCTGCCGAGGTGCCTTGATGCGTCTGTCCGCACCACGAGGTGCTTGTTGGCACGGGACCGGTGCGGGTCTTCGGGCGAAGCCCGAATGTCGTGTGCGATGCAACCGACGAGACGTGTCCGGCGAATGCCAGGACCCCGACAGACGTCCATTTTACGGCACGCGGATGCTCCGCGTCACCCCGACTCGCAGGCGACATTGCCGTTACCGCTTTCGAACCATGTGGACGAGGTCGATCAGCGGCGCTTCTGGTCGCCTTTACGGCTGGCCGGCGGGCGTCCACGACCGTCGTACCTGCCGGCCGGTCCCTTGTCTGCGTCACCCGTCGGAACCTTGATGGTGATTCCCGCTGCGATGAAGATGACGGCCCCCACGAGATGCGCGAGCGACAACCAGATGTCGCCGATCGTCAACGGCCACACCGGGTTGAACACGACGGCGACCGGGATGAGGCCGATCAACCACCAGTACGCCTTGCCCTGCCAGGCGAACACGCACATGATCAGAGCCAAGATGGCGACGATGTAGCGCACCCAGATATACCAGTCGGCGTTGCCGATCAGTGCGAGTGCGGCGATCAGTACGATCGCCCCCAGCAAGCCGGGGAAGAGCGCAAGGCGGGCGAACGCGGGTTCTGATCTCTGTTCGGGCATGTCGCCCTCGATTCTACGGTGCGGTAGGGGCTCGCATTCCCACTCGACGACACCGCATCCCGCACCGTTCAGAACCGGCGCGGACCTCGGATCAGCAACGCCCCTTGCAGAGCAGGAAGCCGAAAGGCACCGGGTCGTCGACTACGACCGCCACATGGCACTCCGTCAGCAGAGCGCCGAAGGCGAGCTCCGACACCGCGAGCATCTTGAAGCGGCGACCCTCGGCATCCGCGGCCAAGCCGGCGACGGCGAAGACCGCGTCGCCCGGCTCGCCCTCTCCCTCTGCGACGATCGGGGCGTCTGGATCGAGCGGAGTCACCGCCAAGAGAGCGGCGGCGACGTCTTCTATCGTCGATTCGGGTGCGGCGATTCCTTCCACGTCATGGTGAGCTCGACTCACCATGGCGATCCACGCTCCGCTGGGCGTCTCGTCGAGAGCACGCAGCAGTTCGCCGGAAATTATGGGTGACAGGTTCTTGAGCATCCGATACCCCCATTCGGGTTGCGGTCGGGCACCGCAACGGGTCGAAAGCTAGGGTGATCGTAAGTATTCTGCGGCCCGGCTGGCAGTCCCCAGTTAGGGGTCTCCCCGAACGGGGACAGCGGCTGGATCCATCGGAAGCACGAGCCAGCGGAGCCGCGGGAACCCATCTGACCTACCCTGAGACCGTGATCGCCGATATCAAGAAACGTGCCATGCACCGCGCACGCATCCTCGAAGGCCAGCTGCGGGGCATCGAGAAGATGATCGAGAACGAGGACTACTGCGTCGACATCCTCACGCAGTCCCTCGCCATTCAGAAGTCGCTCGGCTCGCTGAACAAACTCCTCGTCGAGAATCACCTTCGCACCCACGTCGCCGAGCAGTTCGAGGCAGGCGGCGACGATCGGGAGCGCGCGGTCGAAGAGTTGCTCAAAGTCTTCGAACTCTCCAATAACCGAGGCTGAGGTGGCAGCGCGGGATGCCGACGGCGTGCGCATCGAGACCGCGCTCGGCGACATCACCCGCGAGCGCGTCGACGCCATCGTGAATGCGGCGAATTCATCGCTGCTCGGAGGCGGTGGTGTGGACGGAGCG
>DASZMW010000366.1:0-1515 GCA_035551735.1 Humibacter sp.
CGGTCGGCACGCCGCGCCTGCGGTCGAACGTAGGGCTCGTTCAGTTTCACGGACCGGGGCGACCCGCTCTCGCGGATCCAGATGAACCCGTTGTCGTCCTCGTGCACCGTCTCTCCCGGCAGGCCGATGAGCCGCTTGACGAACGTCGTTCCACCATCACCTGCGGCGCAGCCGGCGGCCGCGGCCGGCGCCCTGAAGACGACAATCTGCCCGCGCTGTGGCGACTCGAAGTCGTACGCCAGGCGAAACGCGACGACCCGATCATCGGTGGTCCCGACGCACCCCAAGGCCGGCTTCGCACAGTGCAGCGTGTTCTCCATCGACGAGGACGGAATGCGATACGGCTTCGCGACCTTCGCCTCGAAGATGAGCACGAAGACGATCGCGAGAACGATCGTGAAGAGCCAGTCACAGATCTTGCGCCACCGGGGTGGCATCCGCCTCAACGGATGAAGACTCGATCGCGGCATCCAGCGAGAGTAGCCTGGCTCGCGTCACCTCCTAGTCGTCGGGAAGCTCCCCGAGCAGCCGGTAGCCGACGCCCCACACGTTCTCGACGAGCGCGAACGGCGCCTCGTCGCACGCTTCGCGCAGCTTGCGGCGGAGCCTCGACGCGTGCGAGTCCAGCGTGCGCGTACGGCCGGTCGAGCGGTAGTTCCAGACGTCGTGCAACAGCTCTGCCTTCGTGAAAACGCGGCGCGGAGCGCGCGCGAGGCACACGAGCAGCTGAAACTCCTTCTGCGAGAGACTGATGCGGCGGCCGTCGATGCGCACATCACGGGTGTCGACGTCGATGAAGATCGGTGGCGCATCGATGAGCGACGGCTCTGGCGGCCGGGAACGTCGAAGCACCGCGCGGATCCGCTCCACCAGCTCCTGGTAGTCGAACGGCTGGCCGTGCGCATCATTGTTCGGTGCAATACCCGTGGCGCACTGAGCAGGGTGGATATGTCTGGGTGAACCGACGTTCAGGTGTAGCCCACTGCGATCGCAACTGTCGCTGGCTAGCCAGTGTTCCGCTTGGTGCTTTGCGGGTCGTCGCTGTCGCGGAATCGGCACATCTGCGTATGTGTCGCACGTGTCTCGACCCAGAGATTCTTCGTGCGGCACGTGAGGTTGAGAGCAGCGTGAACAGCGAAGGGAGAATGGCACCGGGTCGCGGTAACGGCTCGGCAGTCGAGGCCGGGATCCCGCCCGCCGTGGTAGCTGGTACTGCCACGGCCTTTCCCACGGCGGGCGGCCCCCGCGAGCCTCGTGAGAGGCGCGGGGCCGCGCCGGGATTGTCGCGGTGGACAGCGCTAGGCGACAGGCGCTTCGCCTGCTTGTTGATGCTGAGGTTCGTGAACGCATTGGTCGTCTCGATCAGAAGGGCTTCCATCGCAACGGCGCGATGCATCACCGAGGTAGAGGCGAGCTAGCGGTGTCGGATGTGGATGACACATCGGGTTATGCGAAATGGACGCCGCAGAGAGTCGGCACGTGAGCGCCAGGTGCGCGCGCCGGTTATGGCGCGGG
>DASZMW010000367.1:0-18890 GCA_035551735.1 Humibacter sp.
TGCCTCGCATCACGGTCGACACGGTGAATTCGCTCGGGCAGAACGTGGACGCGGCCATCAGGTTCATCGCTCCGTGACGGACGGGTCGCGCTATCAGCGCAACGCGTCGTCCGCATTCGGCGCACAGCAGTGCTGATCCTCCTTCCGCCGTCGGAATCGAAACGACCGGGAGGACGCGGGCGGAGCACGCTCGACATCGAAGGCCTGCGGTTTCCCTCGCTCACCGATGCCCGCGGCACGACCGCGAACGCGCTCGTCGTGCACTCTCGATCGAATGACACAGAGGCTGCAGCGAAGTCGTTGGGCATCCCTCGCACCTTGGTCGGTGAGCTGGCCACCAACGCCGTGCTCTATGAGGCGCCAGTGCTGCCCGCGATCGATCGCTACACGGGAGTCCTTTACGACGCCCTGGATGCCCCGACGCTGCCCGCCGAAGCACGACGTCACCTCGGCCGCACCGTGGCCATCCACTCGGCGGTTTTCGGCCCGGTCGGCGCCCTCGACCGCATCCCCGACTACCGGATGTCTGCGGCCTCCAGGCTGCCGGGCGTTCGCCTGCGGACCCTCTGGGCCGAAGCGATCACATCCGCGCTGAGCGAAGTGCCCGGTCCGTTGATCGACCTGCGGTCGGAGTCCTATGCGGCGCTCGGCCCTCTGGGCAAGCGGGACGATGCCGTGTTCGTGCGCGTCGTCGCCGAGTCCGACGATGGACGGCGAAGAGCCCTCAATCACTTCAATAAGCATGCGAAGGGGCTGCTCGTGAGGGCTTACGCCCTCGATCGACCGAGGGTGCGATCGGTCGCCGGTTTCGTCGACTGGGCCGCCTCTGCGGGAATCCGGATGGAATACGCAGCCGATCACGAGGTGCTGCTGGTGGTCGACTGAGCTACCATTGCGGTGTGCCACGGGGGTCGGCACCGGGGAACATTGCGACTCCTTCGGCCGTCTAATCAGGGCGCTCGTGATGGATACTGCGAGGCATTCCCATTCGGGCGCACGCAATACCGTCGGGTCGGCGAAACGGAGTCGGCGCGCGTCCCCTCCGTGCGCCAGAGCGATCGTTCACGGTGCGATGATCGGAATTCTGATCGCCTGCGGTCGGGCATGTGCGATGCCGGTCATCACGAGGCACACCGTCAGGATCGTCGGACTCACGTAGCTGCCGGCCCGGCCTGACGTCCAGAACGATGCGTGCACCACCTCGGAGTCAGTCGGATGCCCGCCAGCATCCGGTGACGTGATCGTCGACGAGCCCGGCGGACTGCATGAGCGCGTACATCGTCGTCGGGCCGACGAAACGGAAGCCCTTGCTTCGCAGCGTGTGGCTGAGTGCCGTCGATTCCGGCGTCACCGCCGGAATCTCCGACAGGGACGCCGGTCGTGGTCGAATCTCCTTCGGCACAAAGGACCAAACCAGTTCCTTCAGCGGCTCAGTCAGTTCTTTGGCGGCCCTTGCATTCTGGATCGTGGCGTTGATCTTGCCTCGATGCCTGATGATGGCTGCATTCTGGAGCAGCCGTTCGACGTCGTCGTCGTTCATCGCAGCCACGCGGTCGATGTCGAAACCGTGGAACGCGGCACGGAAGGCATCCCGTCGCAGCAGGATGGTGCGCCACGACAAGCCAGCCTGGAAGCCTTCGAGGCAGATCTTCTCGAAGAGGGCGCGGTCGTCGCGCAGCGGTGTTCCCCACTCTTCGTCGTGGTAGCGCTGGTATTCGGAATCGTCGCCCACCCACGCGCAGCGTGCGATGCCGTCGGCCGCGACGAGCACGTCCGGACGAATCGTCGACGTCGTGCCGGAGTCCGTGTCGTCGGGGGAGTCGGTCTGCTCGCTCATGCCGCCAGCGTGATCCCTTCGTGTTCGAGTAACCAGAGTTTGGTGGGGATGCCCTGACCGGCACTGTAGCCGGTGATGCGCCCGTCGGCGCCGAGCACGCGATGGCATCCGATCAGGAGCGGAATGCGATTCGCGCCGATCGCGCCGCCGACCGCGCGGCCCGCCGTCGGTTTGCCGACCGCTGAACCGAGTGCTCCGTAGGTGGTGTGCTCGCCCCACGGAACGCGGGACAGCTCGTCCCAGATCGCACACTGGAACTCCGTGCCGTCGGGGTTCAGCGGAACGTCGAAGGTCTGCCTCGTGCCGGCGAAGTACTCGTCGAGCTGCTGGTGCGCGAGCGCCAGCACATCGTTGGGATTCTCGGGGAGCGGATCGTGGGGGAGGGCGCCATCGCGCTCGATGGTGAGGGACGTGACGCTCGTCGCGTCGGCGGTGAGCTCGAGTCGTCCGATCGGGCTCGGGATTCGGACCAGGTAGCCGTGCATGCGATGAGGCTACGCAGAACGACCGACTGCGAGAGGGTCGGTGCTCTTCTTGGGGAATCCATGGCGGATGCTTGGGCTGGGGACGACGAGCCGTCGCCGGCATTGCCTAGAATTTCCCTGTGGTCCTGCTGGATGTGCTTTGCCTGGTCTTCGCGCTCGTCGCCGTAGCTTTCGCCGTCGTCGCGCTTGTTCGTGCGCGCGCGGCGGACGAACGCGCAGCGGTGGCTGCCGCGGCTGTCGCCCGAGCGGAGACCACGGCGCACGCGGCCGCGGCCGGTGTCGAGCATCTCGAGTCGCAGGTGGCGCAGGCACGCCACGAGGCGGCATCCGCGACTCAGCAGGCCGGACGTGCCGCGCAGGCGGCCGCCCAGGCATCGGCAGCCGCGGCCGCGAGCCGCCGCGAGGCGGAGGCCGCCTCCGACAAGGCGGAGCACGCGGATGCCGAGGCGCGGGCTGCGATCGAGAACGCGACACGGCCCGTCGTCACAGTCGACGAGGTCGAGGGTGAGACGGACGATGTGGCATCCGCAACCGGTGAGGCGCCGCCGGTCACTCACGCCTCGGTACGTCGCGCGGAGGACCACGACGTCGCGGGCGCGGACACCGGCGCGACGGAGCGGGTGGTGCAGGTCGCCTGGCGCTTGGAGCGCGTGCGGGGCGGCATCTGGGCCCTGCGTAACACCGGACTCGCGTCGGCGCGGGATGCGCTGTTGTCCGACGCGACGGTTCCGCCGAAGTACGTGCGTCCCGACGAGGTCATTCCGCGTGACGTCGATCGCGACGACGTGCTGCAGTTCCGCGTGATGGCGGCCAGGGGAGCGCCGCCGCCGCGCATCAGGGTGACCTGGCGGGAGGCCGCAGGTTCGCCGGCGTACTCGCGAGAGTTCACGGTGCTCACAGCATCCTGAGCGGTCTTCCCAGCCATTCGCAACGTCGGACGCGTCGAAGATTCTCGCTGTTGATTCTTGCGGAGTGAGCGCACACTCAGTTAGCATCGCCGAGTGCCGAAGATCCCCAACCGCGCCAGCCCGCTCCCTCCTGAGGAGCGCAAGGCCGCCATCATCACGGCGGTCATCCCTGTGATGATCGAGCACGGGGCATCCCTCACCTCGCGTCAGATCGCCGAGGCCGCCGGGGTGGCAGAAGGAACGATCTTCCGCGTCTTCGGTGACAAGGAGACCTTGCTGCGCGAGGCCGCGGATGCCTACCTCGACCCGGCTCCGCTGAAGGCGCACCTGCGCGAGATCGATCCGACGCTGCCGCTCGAAGACAAGATCGGGGCGATTCTGCGGACGCTTCGCGACCGGTTCCACGGCGTGATCAGCATCATGTCGGCCCTCGGCTACACGGGAAGCGAACCGCCTCATCTGCAGAACAGGTCGCCGCAGCAGGGCTCGGAGTACGTGGCGATCGTCTCGAAGCTCGTGGAGCCAGAGCTCGAGCGCCTCAACGTGCCGCCGGAGGACGTCGCGCCCTACGTGCGCCTGATGGCGTTCGCCACCGCGATCCCGGTCTTCAACCGGACGATTCCGTTCGACGACGCCGAGCTTGCGCGACTCATCGTGTATGGCATCGCGGGCGACTCAGCGGCAGGCGAAGCGGATGCCACGCTCAAGCGGGCCGCAAAGCGCTCGCGGGCGCGGGACGGAAGCTCCGAACCGAGGGGCGGGGCCGCCGTCGAACCCGCCGTGACCGAAACCTTGTCTGCCCATGTCTGAAACCAGGACGACACCATGTTGATGAAATTGCTCACGCACTACCTGCGGCCGCACTGGCCGCTGCTGGTCGGCGTCGTCGTCTTCCAGCTTCTGCAGTCTTTCGCTTCGCTGTACCTTCCGACGCTCAACGCAGAACTGATCGATCAGGGCGTGATCAAGGGCGACACCGGCTACATCATGGCCAACGGCGGATTCATGCTGCTGATCACCCTTGGTCAGGTGATCTGCAACATTGTCGCCGTCTACTTCGGTGCGAAGGCGGCCATGCGGCTCGGGCGTGACCTGCGAGGAGCACTCTTCTCGCACGTCGGAGCGTTCTCCGAGCGCGAGGTCACGAAGTTCGGAGCGCCGTCGTTGATCACGCGCAACACGAACGACGTTCAGCAGGTGCAGATGCTCGTGCTGATGACCTGCACGCTGCTGGTCTCCGCGCCGATCCTCTGCATCGGCGGCATCATCCTCGCCATGCAGCAGGATTTCGGGATGTCGTGGCTGATCGCGGTCAGCGTCCCGCTGCTGCTGATCTGCGTCGTTCTGATCATCTGGAGAATGGTGCCGCAGTTCCGCAAGATGCAGGTGCGGATCGACCAGGTCAACCGGGTTCTGCGGGAGCAGCTGACAGGCATCCGCGTCGTTCGCGCTTTCGTCCGTGAGGATATCGAGCGCGACAGGTTCCGCACGGCGAACGCCGATGTCACGGAGACTGCGCTGAAGGCCGGGCGTCTGATGGCGCTGATGTTCCCGACGGTGATGCTCATTCTGAACATCTCCAGCGTCGCGGTGATCTGGTTCGGTGCCTTCCGCATCGACGACGGATCGCTCCAGGTCGGCACGTTGACCGCCTTCCTGAGCTACCTGATGCAGATCTTGATGGGCGTGATGATGGCGACGTTCATGTTCGTCATGGTCCCGCGAGCAGCAGTGTGCGCAGATCGCATCGGCGAGGTGCTTGAGACCGATTCGACGGTGAAGATGGCCGAGCACCCGGTGACCGAACTCGGCGAGCACGGCAGCGTTGAGCTCTTCGAGGTGGGGTTCGCCTACCCTGGCGCCGAGGACCCCGTGCTCAGCGACATCAACGTGCGCATCGAGCCTGGCCAGACCGTGGCCATCATCGGCTCGACGGGTTCGGGCAAGACGACACTGATCAACCTCCTGCCACGACTCTTCGACGCGACGAGCGGCTCGGTGCTGATCGACGGCGTCGACGTTGCAGAGCTCGATGCCGACGTGCTGTGGTCCCGGATCGGGCTGGTGCCGCAGAAGCCGTACCTGTTCTCGGGAACCGTGGCATCCAATCTGCGCTACGGCGACCCGGATGCCGACGACGAGGCACTCTGGCGCGCGCTCGAGATCGCGCAGGCACGCGACTTCGTCGAGGCGATGGAGGGCGGCCTTGACGCGGAGATCACGCAGGGCGGAACGAACGTCTCCGGCGGACAGAGGCAGCGGCTCGCTATCGCGCGGGCCCTCGTCAAGCGCGCCGAGATCTACGTCTTCGACGACTCGTTCTCGGCGCTCGACCTGGCGACGGATGCCCGTCTACGGCGCGCTCTCAAGCAGAAGGAGCGAGGTTCGACGTTCGTGATCGTCGCCCAGCGCGTCTCGACCATCATCGATGCCGACCAGATCCTCGTGCTCGAGAACGGACGGATCGTGGGGGCCGGCACGCACGAGGAGTTGCTGGAGACATCCGAGACGTACGCGGAGATCGTGTCGTCCCAGCGCGCGGCGGAGGAAGCAGCATGAGCGAGACCCGAACGACGACGGAACGCGCGCCGGCACCACGGCGCGGTCCCGGTGGCGGTGGCCCCTTCGGGGGAGCGGGGATGCCGGCCGAGAAGGCGCAGAACTTCGGCCCGAGCGCGAAGCGGCTCATCGGGCGTCTTCGGCCGGAGGCCATCGGGCTGGTGTTCGTCGTGATCCTCACGGTGATCAGCGTCACGTGCTCTGTACTGGGCCCGAAACTGCTCGGTGAGGGCACCAACATCATCGTCGCGGGCTTCATCTCCAAGAGCCTGCCGGCAGGAACGTCCAAGGCGCAGGTGCTGGAGGGGATGCGCAAGAACGGCCAGGGACAGATGGCCGACATGCTCAGCGGCGTGAACCTGAACCCTGGTCACGGGATCGACTTCACGGCGTTGTCGCACATTCTGATGCTCGTGCTTGCGCTCTACGTCGCGGCGTCCGTGTTCAGCTGGCTGCAGGCGTACATCCTGAACGGGATCACGATGCGCACCGTCTACCGGCTGCGCAAGGACGTCGAAGAGAAGATCCACCGGCTGCCGCTGAAGTACTTCGACACCATGCAGCGCGGAGAACTCCTCAGCCGAGTGACGAACGACATCGACAACATCCAGCAGAGTCTGCAGCAGACCATGAGCCAAGTGGTCACGTCGCTGCTGACCGTGCTCGGCGTGCTCGTGATCATGTTCGTGATCTCTCCGCTGCTCGCGGTGATCGCTCTCGTGTCGGTGCCGATCACGATCGTCGTGACCATGGTGATCGCGAAGCGCTCGCAGAAGATGTTCGTCGCCCAGTGGAAGAACACGGGCATGCTCAACGCGCAGATCGAGGAGACCTACACCGGTCACGCGATCGTGAAGGTGTTCGGCAGGCAGCGCGAGGTGAACGCGAAATTCGCCACGAAGAACGAGGAACTGTACCGGGCGAGCTTCGGTGCGCAGTTCGTCTCCGGCATCATCATGCCGTCGATGACGTTTGTCGGAAACCTCGTCTACGTAGGGATCGCCGTGGTCGGCGGCTTGCAGGTCGCCTCCGGCACCATCCAGATCGGAGACGTTCAGGCGTTCATCCAGTACTCGCGACAGTTCACGCAACCGCTCGCCCAGCTCGGATCGATGGCCAACCTGCTGCAGTCGGGCGTTGCGTCGTCCGAGCGCGTCTTCGAGTTGCTGGATGCCGACGAACAGTCGGAGGACCCGGAGTCGCCTGCGAACATCGGGATGACGGAGGGCAGGCTCGAATTCGACGACGTGTCCTTCCGCTATGTCGAGGACAAGCCACTGATCGATGATCTGTCCTTGGTCGCCGAGCCTGGGCAGACGGTCGCGATCGTCGGTCCGACAGGGGCGGGCAAGACGACACTGGTGAACCTCATCATGCGGTTCTACGAAGTCGACTCCGGACGGATCACCCTCGACGGCACCGACATCACTGAGATGACCAGGCGCGACCTGCGAAGCCGGGTCGGCATGGTTTTGCAGGACACCTGGCTGTTCGCGGGAACGATCAGGGAGAACATCGCGTACGGCAGGCCGGATGCCACGGAAGACGAGATCATCGCGGCCGCCCAGGCCAGCTATGTCGACCGATTCGTGCGGTCGCTGCCAGACGGCTACGACACGCGCCTCGACGACGATGCCTCGAATGTGAGTGCCGGCGAGAAGCAGTTGCTGACGATTGCCAGGGCTTTCCTGGCGCGGCCGAGCGTGCTCATCCTCGACGAGGCGACGAGCTCGGTCGACACCCGCACCGAGCTCCTCGTGCAGAAGGCGATGAGCGCGCTGCGTGCCGGTCGCACCAGCTTCGTGATCGCCCACCGGCTCTCGACGATTCGCGACGCCGATCTCATCCTGGTCATGGAGTCGGGCTCGATCGTCGAGCAGGGGACGCACGCACAGTTGCTTGCAGCGGGCGGTGCCTATTACTCCCTGTACAACGCGCAATTCGCCGGGGCGGTCATCGACGACGTGTGATCAACGGCCGGTAGGGCGACGCATCGCCGCCGCTCCACCAGCTTTCTTCTCCTCCCCAGCCGCCTGAACAAGACGAAGTCCACGGATGCCGGTTCCCTCCTGAATCCGGATGGCACGCCGGGCACGCTGGTCGCCATGCCCGATCCCGTCATCGCACCAGACACTGTTTCGCTTCTCGCGCTCGTGCCCGAGTTGGTCGGATTCCAGCCGCGTGCCAGCCTCGTACTCGTCACATTCCAAGACGGCCTGTCCGGCGGCACGCTGCGCGTCGACCTTCCGCGAGGTGCCGACGACCTCGATGAGGAGAACTGCGACGACCTGCGCCGTTTCGCCGCGACGCTGATCGGCATGGTGTGCAAGGTTCGCGGGGCGGACGCTCTGCTCGCAGTCGCCTATAGCGACGCCTCGTGTGCCGACCGAGCTCCGGCAGCAGGGCTGGCGCGGGAGTTGCGGCAGGCGGCATCCGCCGCCGGCTTCCCGCTGCTCGATCTCCTCTATGTGGCCGCGGACGGCTGGGGAGACTACGAGCAAGGACGACGCGGCGATCGTGCTGCGCTCGATGGTGCGCTTCGAGCGCGAAGGACCGACTCCGATACTGGGCGTCTCCGTCGTTCTCCGCGCGAGGAGGCGGCACTGCCAGCGGTCGCGCCGAACGAGCGGTCGCGCACCGCAGACGCCCTGGCTGTGTTGCGCAGCAAGACGGAGCAACCGGATCCGATCTGGTTCGCTGAATACAGTGCGGGCTGGAACGAGGGAGAGGTCGGAGCGATCGTCGCTGCGCTCACGGCTCATGTGCTCTCCTACCCGTGGGCGCGTGATGTTGTGCTGTTCACCTGGGGGTGGGGTGTGCGCGAAGGGCAACGCGCACTTCGGTTTCAGGAACGTCACCTCGGTGGGGAGCCCGTCGAGGACGAGGAGATCGCGATGGCGCTGGCCGGACAGGGGTCGCTGCGGAGACCGTCGACTCCCAGGGTGGAGCATGCGATCCGGCTTCTGCGCGAAGTCGCGGCCAGGCTCACTGGAACAGATCGGGCTCCTGCCCTCGCCGCGCTCGCCTGGTTGAACTGGGCGCTCGGGCATGGGTCGATCGCCGGTGAATACGTCGAGCAGGCACGAGCTGCAGACCCCGGCTATTCGTTCGCCGAACTCGTGGAGACCATGCTCACGGCCGGAATGCTGCCCGAGTGGGTCTTCCGCGAGCCGCAGGCGTCGAGGCAGGCGCGACGCGCGGCCGCGAGGGGGAGGCGGGCGTGACGACCTCACTACACTCGGGGAACGACGGAGAGCCATGCGCACGGTGAGGTTCGGGTGGTCGGAGAAGAGGGACGGCTGTGGTCGATGCCCGGCAGCTCGCCGCACCGAGAGGCGGCAGGGTGTACGTCTCACCACCACGACCACCGGAAGACGACTGGATCACTGTCGCAGCCGGGTCGTTCCTGGCAGTGATCGAGGCGGGCGCCGGCGATCGCGGCATCGGAGAGCTCACTCGCCTCGCGGGGCAGCTCGAGGACGCCTCGCTCGAGGCGATCGTCTCGGCCATTCCGATCGGAGACGGAGGTGCCGACTCGTTCGCCGTCGTGCACTTCGACCGCGCTGAGGATCCCGTCGACGGCGTGGAAGGCATCGGTAGACGCATCACGGCTGTCGCGCGCGGCAGGGCGGTCGTCGACGTCTTTTCCGACGGGGGATCTCGACGATTCTGGTCGTCGGGCGTACAGCCGTGGTTGATCGCCACCTTTCGCGACGTGATCGCCGTCGAGCTGGGAGGCCCGGCCAGGCGGACGGATGCCGTCGCACGGCTCGTCGCGCAAGCACGGCCGATCGACGCGGGAGTCTCACACGTCGGCGCGCTGCTTTGGTCGGCAACAGACGTGCGGCCGGCGGATGCCGACGGTACGAGCTCTGCGTACGTTCGACCCGGCGCCGCTCTCGACGAGGACACCGTGCGCAGCATCGTGATCGACGAGGACTCCGCTCACGGCAGGAGCATCGGCATCGGCGGCGACGGCCACGGAATCGATGCGGACCCAGCAGCAGACGTCAATACTGCCGCGGGCACCGCCGCCGCCGCGGAGGAGACGGTGCGCCGGCCCCCGGCGCAGCCGCTGCGCGAGCCGCAGCCGCTCGACAGCGGCCCGGACGAGGAGACAGTGGTGCGGGCGCCGGCGGTGGGCGACGTCGGGGGACCGGTCGACGCTGCGGATTCCGGGGACACCGAGGTCGAGCATCCGCCTTCCGTTCTGGTCGGCGTTCACGGTGCGCACGCCGTGCTTCTCGATGCGCCCATCATCTTCGGAAGACGGCCGGCGGGGTCGGCGCGGGGCGGCATCCTGCCGCTGCTCGTGACCGTGCCCTCCCGCGACACTCTCGTCTCGGCTTCGCACGTGAGAGTGGAGCGAGCGGGGAGAGTCGTTGTGATCACCGACCTGCGATCGCGGAACGGGACGGCAGTCATCCTTCCCGGAGCAGCGCCACGACGCCTGCGTCCTGGGGAGTCCTTCGCGGTGCCTGGCGCGGCGGAGATCGATATCGGTGACGGTACTATCATCGAGATCACCCCGGTGACGCCGTGAACCCACGTCAGAGGGGGTGGCGATTACCGGTCGCCGGCGTTGCGCACGACACCCGAGAGGACGCGTAAGTGACTCAGATCGGGCGCAGCAGCAGGCGCCATCACACCGCCGTGCCGGGCAAAGACGGTGCCCGCATCACGCTCACATGGGCGGCGCTGACCGACAAGGGATACCGCCGAGCGGTCAACGAAGACAGCCTGATCGCCAAGTCGCCGATCTTCGCCGTCGCAGACGGGATGGGCGGGCACGCGGCAGGCGACTTCGCCAGTTCCGCCGTCGTGACACGTCTCGCCGAACACGTCTCGGCACCGTTCATCGGCGAGGAGGGCCTGGACACCGCGCTCAAGGACGCCGTCGACGATATGAGCAAAGGCGTCGGCCAAACCGACCTCGGAACGGGAACCACTGTCACCGGATTCGCGCTCACCATGGCGGAGGGCGAACCGAATTGGCTCGTGTTCAACATCGGCGATTCGCGAGTGTACGAACTGGAAGAGGGCGAGCTGCGTCAGCTCACCGTCGACCATTCGATCGTCCAGGAGCTTCTCGATGCCGGCGCGATCACGCCGTCGGAGGCCGAAGTGCACCCGCACTCGAACGTGATCACCCGAGCCGTGGGTTTCAACGAAGAGCCCGTGCCCGACTTCAGCCTGGTTCCGGTCACCGCGGGAACCAGACTGCTCGCCTGCTCCGATGGGTTGACGAAGGAACTTACCGAGCACGGAATCCGGCATTACCTCACGGTGGGGACCAGCCCGCTCGACGCGGCGGGACAGCTGATGGATGCCGCGCTCGGCAACGGCGGACGCGACAACGTCACCGTCGTGGTCGTGGACGTCATGGAGACACCTGATTCGCCCAAACCAACCGGCAGACGAGGCTCGCAGCGACGCTGAGCATTGCAGGGCGAACCTTCACGGCTACCCCCGAGTCGGCCCGCCCTGGCCTTGCCTACAATGGGTGAACGTTTCTCAGGCCGGGGAACGTGAACGAGAAGGCGAACTGGAGGCGGCATGGCCAAGAGGTTGCCGTCGACGCCGCCCAACCTTCCCGGATTCTCCTACGTGCGAGCGCTGGGTTCAGGCGGCTTTGCCGACGTCTTCCTGTACGAGCAGAACATGCCGCGACGGCAGGTCGCCGTGAAGGTGTTGCTGGCAGAAGTCGTGACCCCCAGCGTGCGGCAGATGTTCCAGGCCGAGGCCAATCTGATGGCGCAATTGAGCGCGCATCCTGCGGTGCTCACGGTGTATCAGGCGAGCGTTGCTTCCGACGGCAGGCCCTACCTCGTCATGGAGCTGTGCTCGCCCGCGCTGAGCCAGCGGTACCGCACGGCGCCGCTCGGCGTTCCCGAGGCACTGGCGATCGGCGTCAAGATCGCAGGGGCGGTCGAGACCGCCCATCGCGCCGGCGTTCTGCATCGCGACGTGAAGCCGTCGAACATTCTGACCACGGCATACGGGCATCCCGTGCTCTCGGATTTCGGTATCGCGGCCACCTTGGGTGATGCAGAGCTGGCTGAGGCCGTCGGGATGTCGGTTCCGTGGTCGGCGCCAGAGGTGCTCACCGACGACACGACGGGAACGGTCGCAAGCGAGGTCTGGGCTCTCGGTGCGACGATCTACTCGCTGGTCGCCGGCCGGTCTCCGTTCGAAGTTGCTGGGACGGAGAACTCGTCCGCCCAGCTGATCACGCGCATCAGACGTGCGAAGCCTGAGCCGATCGGACGCCCCGATGTTCCCGCCAGGCTCGAGGCTGTGCTGCAACGTTCGATGTCGCGCAGGCCGGAGGCGCGCCAGCACAGCGTTCTCGAGCTGATCCGCGATCTGCAGTCGGTCGAGGCGGAGCTCGGTTTCGTACCGACACCGGCCGATCTGTCGGTGGACGAATGGGCGGCGGCGATCGCCGTAGACGACGACGAACGGACCAGGGTGAAGGGCATCGTCGCCGCGTCGTCCGCGGATCGCCGCCGTCGCCGTCGCGGGGAGCAAACCTCCGGCTCCGATCGCACAGTGGTGCGAGAGACGGGCGCTGTCACATCGGAGGGCCGATCCGCTCCGCTTGGTGTGCGCGGAGCATGGTTGATCGCGGCGTGCGTCGTTCTCGGCGCGGCATTCGTCGTCACCCTGACCGTCGTTCTGCTGCGGTTCAGCGCTCCGGCCGACATCCCATCCGTGCACGACGTCAGCGGCAGGTCGGCCGGTGGCACGATCGAGTTCAGCTGGCAAGACCCCGGTCTCGCGGCCAACGATGAGTACCAGGTGAGCGTCGACGGCGGGGCACCGAGCCTGCAGCGCGGCTCGACGTTCACTGTCGACAGCGACAACAGCAGGGTGTGCCTCACGGTCACCGTCAATCGAGCGGGACGCACGGGCGCGCCGAGCGCGCCGAAGTGCGTCGATCCGGCGGCCGCGCAGTGATCCGTGCATTCTTTCTGCGTCACCGTCCGGTTGCAGTCTCGGCATTGATCGGCATCGTTCTGATCGCCCTGGTCGCCACGGTGGCCATCGTCTCCGGTGGCTTCGTGCAGCAGCGCATGGTGCTCGGCGACTCGGCCGTCTGGGTTACGAACGCTTCGACGCAGATGATCGGCCGTGCCAACACCCAGATCAACGCTCTCAACTCGGCTGTGCCCGCAGGGGGTGCGTCGCTCGATGTCGAACAGCGCGGTGACAATGTGCTGCTGATCGATCGCGGCGACAACACGGTCGCCAAGGTGAACGCGGCCGACGTGACGGCCGGCAAGTCCGTCGCGCTCCCGCCGAAGGATGCCCAGGTCGGCATCGCGGGGTCGCGCGCGGTCATCGTCTCCCGCACGACGGGGCAGATCTGGCTCGTGCCGCTCAGCGATCTCGGCTCCTTCTCGTCCGCCTCGAACCCGACGATCGATCTCGGCGGGCGCATCGTCACCTCTCTGAGCCCGGACGGCGAGTTCTTCGCCTACTCGACGCAGACCGGCACCGTCTCCCGGATCGACGCGGCGACGTCGGACGTCGTTTCGCAAACGTGGAAGACGCCTGTCCCGGACACGCGGGCGTCGAGCGGTGCGGTCGCCATGCAGTTGACGTCGGTCGCCGGCCGTTGGGCCCTGTACAACCCTGCAGAGGGGCGTCTGCGAACGGCGCAGGGCGAACGCACGTTGCCGAAGTCGATCGGCAGCCTCGGGACGTTGCAGCAGGCATCCGACACCGGGTCAGACATCTCGATCGCCTCGGACAGCGGCATGTACACCGTGCCGTTCGGTTCAGGTGAGGTGCTCACGGACCTCGCCGGCTCCTACGGTCCGGCGGCGGCGCCCGTCGTGGTGAACGGATGCCTGTACGGCGCCTGGTCGAGCGGTCGCACCTGGCGCTCGTGTCACGGCGGCACAGCAGGGCGTACCGGTTCGCTCTCGGGAGTGCACCCTGGCGCCGATCTCGAGTTCCGCGTGAATGACGGCACCGTGGTGCTCAACGACACTGCCCACGGAACATCGTGGTCGGTACAGAACGGCAACGGCCTCATCGACAACTGGGCAGACTTCGCCAAGCCGGATGACGACAAGAAGCAGACCGAGGAGAACACGGAGGACAAGCCGCCGACCTATGAGAAGACTCAGCAGCCGCCCGTCGCCGTGGACGACAAGTTCGGTGCACGACCTGGTGTGACGAGTCCGCTTCCGGTGCTGTTGAACGACTACGACCCGAACGGCGATGTTCTCGTGATCGACTCGTTCACGCCGGTTCCGCAGGCGACGGCGCGCATCCAGCGCACGGCCGACGACCAGCAACTGCAGATCACGCTGCCGGCCGACGCCCACGGGCAGATCGACTTCGACTACACGATCAGCGACGGCCGAGGCGGCCAAGCGAATGCGCACGTGACGGTCACGGTGCGAACCCCTGACGAGAATTCGGCACCGGTGCAGGTGCGTTCGACGAAGGCGATCGTGGCATCCGGCGGGCGGGTGACGACCCAGGTGCTCGGCGACTGGTACGACCCGGACGGCGATCCGTTCTACCTCACGGGCGCGAGCGTTCCCGCGCCGTCGACCGCGACATCCATACCGCAGGGAAGCGTCGTCTACGCGGATGCCGGCAAGGGCGGGAGTCTGCAGAACGTTGCGCTCACCGTGTCCGACGGCAAGGCGACCGGCACGGGCACGCTGGCCGTGACGATTCGGCCGCCGACCGACGTTCCCATCATCACCGAGCCGTTCGTCGCCACTGCGGTCGCCGCAAGCGAGATCACGATCTCGCCGCTCGTGCATGTGCGAGGTGGGGTCGGTCCGGTACGTCTCAGCGCGGTGCCCGACAAACCCGACGTGACGATCAATCCCGACTTCGACGACGGAACGTTCGCCTTCGAATCGTCATCGCCCGGAACGTACTACGTGGAGTACACGGTGACCGACGGATCGACGACGGCCACGGGGGAGGTGCGCGTCGTCGTCAGCGTGCCGCTCGACGCGGGCGACACTCCCGTCACGGTGCCGCACACCGCGTTCATCGAGCAGCAGACCTCGCAGCAGGTGGATGTGCTCGCCACCGACTTCGACCCGGCAGGCGGCGTTCTGCTGATCACGTCCGCCGCGTCGCCCGAGGCATCCGGCGTTCGCGTCGAGGTGCTCGACGAGCGCATCCTCCGCGTCACGCTGACGAAGCCGCTGAGCGCACCTGTGGTCTTCTCGTACACCGTCAGCAACGGCACCGCTCAGGCGCAGGGAAGTGTGCGCGTGGTGGAGATTCCGAGGCCGGCCGTGAGGCAACCGCCGGTCGCCAATGTGGACACGGCGACGGTGCGGGTCGGCGACGCGGTGGACATCCCGGTGCTCGCGAATGATTCGCAGGCCGACGGCGATGATCTGACCCTCGACACCACCCTGCCGACACCATTGCCCAAGGGCGCAGGGCTGCTGTTCGCCTCGGGAAACGAGCTGCGATACCTCGCCCCTGACAAACCGGGGAACTACACGGCTGTCTATCGGGTCGACGACGCTGACGGTCAGTGGGCGACAGCGCAGGTGACGATCGCGGTACGTGAGCTCGACGCCGAGTCGAACAAGGCACCCGTGCCCAAGACGGTGACGGCAAGGGTGTTCGCAGGCAGCACCGTGCGCATCCCCATCCCGTTGAACGGCATCGATCCCGACGGCGATTCCGTGTCGTTGGTGGGTCAGTCGACGAACCCGCAGAAGGGCGCCGTGACGTCGGTCGGGTCGAACTGGATCGAGTACGAGGCCGGGGACTACGCAGCCGGAACCGACACGTTCGACTACACGGTGGTCGATGCGCTCGGCGCCCACGCCGACGGCACAGTCCGAGTCGGCATCGCTCCGCCCAGCGGCGGGGCGCGCAATCCTGTCGCGGTCGAGGACGAGGTACTCGTCCGCCCCGGACGAACGGTTTCGGTGCAGGTGCTCGCGAACGACTCGGATCCCGACGGCGGCGCGCTCCACATCACATCCGTGCAGCGCACATCGACGGAGATCCGCAAGGCGAAGATCTCGGGCAAGCTCGTCAAGGTAGTCGCTCCGCAGAAGGAGGGCCGCTACGGCTTCATCTACACGGTGCAGAACGACTCGGGCGGAACGAGCTCCAACTTCCTCACCGTCGTCGTGCGCAAGAACGCCCCGCTGTCCCGCCCCGTGGTTCAGGACACCGTGCTGGGGCTCGCCGACATCCTCGGCCGCAAACTGGTGACCGTGAACCCGCTGGCCAACGTGTTCTTCGCGGACGGCCCGGTCTCGAGCCTCAAGCTCTCCCTGGTGCCGGGGTACGGCGACAGTGCGGTGATCACCAAATCGGGCAAGGTCCGCGTGCAGATCGAGCAGAAGGCTCAGATCATCCCGTTCAAGGTGGCGCATCCTGACGATCCGGAGGTCGTCTCCTACGGCTTCATCCGCCTCCCTGGCTTCGACGACGCGCTGCCGCAACTCAAACCCGGGGCTCCGAAACTCACCGTGCCCAGTGAGAAGACGCTCGTGATCGACCTCGACGATTACGTGGTGGTCGCCGGCGGCAAGAAGGCCAGGCTGACGGATGCCTCGCACGTGCACGCCACGCACGCCAACGGCGACAGCCTGGTGCGCGACAACCACACCCTCGTCTTCACGAGTGCCGGCCGGTACTTCGGTCCGGCGTCCATCTCGTTCGAGGTGACGGACGGCTCGTCGGCGAAGGATCCGGCAGGGCACATCGCTACGCTTGTGCTCCCCATCGACGTGACGGCGCGCGACAATCAGCCGCCGACGTTCACGGGCGCTCAGGTGGAGTTCGAGCCGGGGCAGCAGAAGACGCTCGACTTGGTCAAGCTCACGCGGTACCCCTACGAGAAGGACCAGTCCGAGCTCAGCTACCGCATTCTGGATCCGAAGCCGGCCGGGGCATCCGTCTCAATCCAGGGCCGGTCGCTGACCGTTCGCGTGTCGGACAAGACGCCGAAGGGAACGCAGTTCAGCGTGCTCGTCGGGGTGAGCGACGCCCTCAACCAGGGCACGGCCGGGCGCGTCGACGTGACCGTCGTGCCGTCGACTCGTCCACTGGCGGTTCCGCAACCCGACCGTGTCATCGCCAGACGCGGCGCCACCACGAGTGTCGACGTGCTGGCCAACGACTCGGCGACCAACCCGTTCCCGTCCACGCCGCTCACCGTCGTGGCCGTACGCGGTACGTCGGATGCCTCGCTCCCGGCCGGACTGCAGGTCACGCCGAGCGCGGACCGGTCGCGTCTGACCGTGACAGCCTCTCCGAACGCGCAACCCATCGACACGACCTTGCAGTACGAGGTCGCGGATGCCACGGGAGACTCGAGCAGATACACCTGGGGCACCGTGACGATCTCGGTGCAGGACCGACCTGCCCCGGTCGCCAACGTGCGGATCACGGGAGTCGGAGATCGGCAGATCACCGTTGCCTGGGATGCCGGGGCGTTCAACAATTCGCCGATCTCGGGCTACACCGTGTCGCTCATCGGCTCGAATGGCACGACGGTGGGGTCCACGACGTGCCAGGCCACGACCTGCGTCGTGCCGACGCCGGGAAATGGGCCGGTGAACTCGGTCACCGTCAGAGTGACGGCGACGAACGCGATCGGCATTTCGGATGCCGTGTCGTATCCAGATGCCGTGTGGTCCAACGTCGTCCCAGGTGCGCCGGCCGGACTGCAAGTGACGCCGGGCGACGGGAGTGTCTCCGTGTCGTGGGATCCGCCTAGTGCGTCGACGGGAGCCAGCGCCGTTACGCAGTACCGCGTGGCAGCCGGCTCCGGCGTGCGCACGGTGGGTGCCGGGACGACCTCAACGACGATCGGCGGCCTTGCGAACGGCCAGGCCGTGCAGGTGACCGTTACCGCGCTCAATGATTTCTATGGCGCGCAGCCCGTGTGGAACTTCGCAGGGCCCGTCACTGTGACGCCGGCCGGTGCGCCGATCTGGAGTTCTGCGCCGGCGGTGACGGCGAAGAACGATGCGAACGGAACAGTCACGGTCAGCTGGGCGGGGCTGGTGAATGCCAACGGATCGGGGATCACGTCCTACTCCGTATCGTGTGCTTCTGGCACGTTCGGCGCCGACGTGACGTCAGCGAATTGCACGCTCCCGCCGGGCCAATCGTCGTCGGTGACGGTCACTGCTACGAACGGAGTCGGGCCGACGATCTCGCCCAAAGCATCGGCGACGCCACCTGCGCCCCCGGCGACCCCAACGAGCGTGGGAGTCGCTGCTGCGGACAACGAGCCGACCCCGGGCTTGTTCGTGCCCACCCTCCAAAGCGTCTCACCGACTCAGCAGACCGATGGCACTACGTCATATCTCGTCAGCCTCGACGGTGGCTCCAGTTGGACGAAGGTTGCCCTCGGAAGTGCCATTCCGATTGCTGCCAACCAATATGGAGTCGCGCTTAGTGTCTCTGTTCGAGTGCAGGTCACGTATTCGAACGGGGCCGTGCTCTCCAGCGGATGGTCCGATCCGGTCTCAGCGGGGATGGCAGTTGACGCGAGGCTAGTTAGCGAGCTGTATTCGCCAGACACTGGAACCATCAGTTGGGGCGGTGCGCCCGCAGCTCCGCCTTACGAGTCCATCACTATTACATGCAATGGAATACCCACCACGGACACCTCGTGCATGCTGACAGGGCCGAATGGCGGTGTGAAGGTGTACGTAACGGCGAACGGTGGAAGGCGATACGAGATGGACTACGACCCGACATCATGACGACCCGACCCGCATACGAACACGGCACCAGCCAGGAGACACCCATGACGGACGCCCCCACCGCCACTGAACAGAAGCCGATCGTCCCGCTCACCGACGACCAGGCATCCTGGTTCGCGAGCATGGTCGACGCCATCGTCCAAAACGTGGAGCACGTGCTCCTCGGCAAGACGCACGTGATCAGGCTGGCCGTCACGGCACTGTTGAGCGAGGGCCACCTGCTCCTCGAAGATGTGCCGGGCACGGGCAAGACATCCTTGGCGCGCGCCCTGGCCGAGAGCATCTCGGGCACGAGCAGTCGCATCCAGTTCACGCCCGACCTTCTGCCGGGCGACATCACGGGCGTCGGCGTGTATGACCAGCGCTCGGG
>DASZMW010000368.1:0-7626 GCA_035551735.1 Humibacter sp.
GTACGGTTGAGAGGCATCCGT
Organism: Humibacter sp.; assembly: GCA_035551735.1. Classification (GTDB taxonomy): domain Bacteria; phylum Actinomycetota; class Actinomycetes; order Actinomycetales; family Microbacteriaceae; genus Humibacter. The sequence continues at coordinate 22 of DASZMW010000368.1, forward strand.
GACGCCGATGGAGACCGTTGTGGGCTTCGCGGTACTCGCGTTCGCCTGATCGGACGACTTCGGCGCTACGACGTTGATGATGATCAGCACGGCAGCGACGATCACGACAACCGCCGCGATGGCGATACCGATGATCAGCCCGGTGCGGGACTTCTTCTGCTTCTCGGGGAGCTGTGGCTCTTGCGTGGACATGGCTGCGCCTCTGGTTTCATGTGGGATGTCGTGTTTCGTCACCGACTGGCCGACAGAGTTGTCATATGCCGGTCGCGGTATGAGCTCGTGCTCCACACTGACGCAGATGGAGATCCCTCGTGCGAGCTTTGCGAAGTGTGACTTCACACGAAGTAACGACAGTGAGCGCGACTACGCCGCGGGCATCACGCGGGCGCCGTGCACCGGCGCCGAAACGCGCGCTGCCCGCAACTGGGCGGCGCTCAAGGCGATCTGCAGGTCGATCGCCGACTCGCGGTCCTCGGCGAGGAACGCCACGGTGGGTCCCGACCCGGACACGAGGCCGGCCAGGGCCCCGCTGCGCTCCCCCAGTTCGAGCACGTCGGCGAGCTCGTCGGAGAGGTGGATCGCAGGCGCCTGTAGGTCGTTCGCGAGGTTCTCTGCGAGCATCGTCGGATCGCCGGCGCGAAGCGCCTGAAGCAGCTCGTTGCTCACCGAAGGATGCTCCACCGCCGGCGCCAACTCCCCCGCATGCCGTTCGCGGTGCGCATCGAGCTCCCGGTAGACGGCGGGCGTGGAAAGCTCGCCTCGTGGCAGCACGAGCACCCACTCGAAACGTCCCCGCGAGAGCACAGGACTCAGCTCGTCACCGCGCCCGAGCCCGATCGCGGTTCCGCCGGAGAGCGCGAACGGCACATCGGCGCCCAGCTCGGCTGCCAGCTCGTGCAGTCGCTCCCGGCTGAGGCCGGCATTCCACAACGCGTCGCAGGCGACGAGCGTGGCCGCGGCATCCGCCGACCCGCCGCCCATGCCGCCCGCGATGGGCACGTTCTTCTCGATCTCGATGCGCACGCCGCCCTGCACCCCTGCCGCGTCCGCGACCAACTGCGCGGCGCGCACGGCGATGTTGCGGTCATCCGTCGGAAGCCCGGAGCAGTCGATCGGCCCGGTGAAGGCCAGCGAGATCTCGTCGGCACGCCAGACGCGCACGTCTTCGTACAGCGAAACGGCCTGGTAGACGGTGGCCACGTCGTGGTACCCGTCGTCGCCGACCGCGCCGACGCCCAGATAGAGGTTGACCTTGCCCGGAGCTCTGGTGTGGATGGGCAAGCCCAGGCTCACGGCGGTCATGGGTACCAACCTACGGTGTTGCGACGCGGGTCTCGACCAGCGCCGCGGCATCCCGAGAACGACGGCACGAGCCGGTCACGGGATGTTCTTCAGCCGGGCGGTGTGCGGACGGCCGGCGAGCGGAAGGCTCAGGATGCTGCGGCGAGCGCCGTCGGCGATCGCGAGCGCACCCAGCGCGACGATCGGGTACGCCGCGAGGGCGACCAGTACCGGCGGCCATCCTGAGACGAACCCTCCGACGATGCCGAGGAGCGCCCAGAGCACCAGCGGATGGGCGAGGAAGACGCCGAACGAGCGGTCGGAGAGATAGTCGAGCGTGCGGTGGTGAGCGTCGGGCCGTCGGTCGACCCACCACGCTCCGAGCGCCATCAACGCGACGCCGGCGACGACCGACCAGAGGATGACGACAGGCTGGTACGCCGTCGCGGCTCGGGAGGCGGAGAATCCGACCGCGAGTTGCACGTAGTACACCGCGACGGTGATCGCCGCGGAGGCCACCGTGGCGATCGCGATGCCGCGCCGGTGGGTACGCACGAACGCCATCACCGCCGTGACGTGGTCGGCGGCGATCGCCCCGCCGATGATGAACGCTTGATAGTCGATCACGTTGCTCACGATGTTGAGCCAGTGCAGGGAGCCGGGGGCGTAGGCATCCAGTCCGCTCGTGGTCAGCTGAACGGCGAATGCGATGACGAGCACGAGCCAGTGCCACCGCCTGGTGAGGATCACCAGCCTGATCAGCAGCGGGAACAGCAGGTAGATCTGCATCGTCACCAGCAGGAAGTACAGGTGGTAATGGGCGGTCCCGGTGAGGGCCGCCAGCCCGAGATGTGCGAGGAACGCACCGAGATCGAACGGATGCCCGATCTGGCTGACCACGCAGTAGATGAACGTCCACACCACGTACGGCACGCCGACGAGCAGGAACCGCCGCGGCCAGAACTTGCGCATCGGCCTCGGATGCCGCAGGTATCCGAACGTGAGCACGAACCCGGTCAGGGCGAAGAACACCTCACGGGTGAAGTGCAACAGGATCAGCGAGGCGATCAGCGGCACGCTCCCCGCTGCCGTGTGGCTGACGACGTGCACGGCGATCACGCACGCGAACGTGAGCACCCGCACGACCTCGAGTTCGTAGAGCTTGCGCCGTCGGGTCGTCGCGGCATGCGGATGGGAGTCCGTCACGGAAGCGGGGCCGGCTCTCGCTCGGTCTCGGTCTCCGGCTGCGCGCGACGCGAACGGCGCCTGCCACGCAGATACGAGACGCCGAACGGCGCCAACGAGAGAAGCAGGATGACCACCGAGATCACGTCGAGGTTCGATCCCACGAAGGGAATCTTGCCCAGAAGCAGGCCCGCGACGCAGATGATGGTCGACCACGCGATCCCTCCGACGACATTCCACACCAGGAAAACCCGGTAGCGCATGGTCGACGCCCCCGCGAGCGGCGGAACGAAGGTGCGCACGATCGGTGCGAACCTCGCCAGCACGATCGCGAACGGCCCGTACTTCGAGAAGAACGCGTCGGTGCGCAGAAGGTACTTCGTCTTCAGGATGCGCGCATCGTCTTTGAACAAGCCCCTGCCGAACCGTCTGCCGATCGCATAGCCGATCTGGTCGCCCGCGATGCCGGCCACAGCAGCGACCAGGATCAGAACCGGAATCGGGATGCCGGCGCCAGCCGCCATGATCGCGGCGGCGAAGAGCAGGGTGTCGCCGGGCAGGAACGGGAAGAGCAGCCCCGTTTCGATCAGCACGAAGGCTGCGACGATGACCAGCAGCCACGGTCCGACGGATTCGAGCCAGCCTGCATAGGCGACGGACACGGCTGAGGCGTGCAGTGCCGAGAGAGTGAGCACGGGCGTTCTCCTCGAGGGATCGGGGTGGACATCCAGCCTCCGATGTGCGCTCCAAGAAACCGCCAACCAAGGCGCAGCAGGCAGGGTCGCGAGCTCGCGCACCGGCCTCGCGACTGAGGGTCCTCGCAGGGTGACGGGTCTGTGCTGATTCTGTGAACGACGCGGTCAGGCTGAAATCGACGTGGGGAGGACCAGATGATCTGGGCATGGATGACCGTGGTGTGCGTGACAGCAGCCGCAGGCCTCGGCGGGCTCTTCGTGATGGCCGCACTCGGCTCGGCCGGTGAGGTGTCGCTCGAGCGCGAACTCGCCCGCGACGAGCTCGACGACTGACCGGGAGCACCTGCCTCTGATGCGGGCCCCTGGCGTCAGACGAGCGCCTTGGGTTTGACGCGCACCGGGGCCATCCACGTGGCGATGATGACGGCGGTGACCGCGCCGGCCGCCATGATCGCCGCCAGCACGACGATCTGGAACCGTCCGGCTTCCAGGGGAGAGACCCCACCGAAGATCGCGCCGACGAATGCGCCGGGCAAGGTGACGAGCCCCGTCGTCTTGGTCTGGTCCGTCGAGGGGATCAGTGCCGCGTAGACCGCGTCGCGAGCCAGGTCCCTGGTGGACTGGCGCGGGGTCGCACCCAGTGACATCCACGCCTCGACCTGGTCCCATCTGTCGCGCACCAGTTCGGTGAAGCGACGCCCTGCGAGGGTGGCGATCGTCATCGAGTTGCCGATCACGATGCCGCCGATCGCGAGCACGTACCGCGGCGAGAAGTCGATCGTCCCCGTGACGAACACGATCGTCAGCGTGACGACGATCCCCGCACCCATCGCGGTGAAGATCATCAGGGCGTGATCCCGCGTCCAGTGGATGCGCCTGATGGCGGTGACCGATGCCACGGTGAACATCACGAGCAACGCGAGCGCCACCCAGTAGCCGTTCGTGATCACCCCGGTGAGGATCACGCTCAAGATGGCGAGCTGCACGATCCCGCGCAAGACGGCCAGAGCGGGCGCCCAGTGTTTGGGCGCGCCGTAGACCCAGAGCACCCCCGTGGCCAGCGCCATCAGGAGCACGACCCCGATGATGCTGTTCAGAAGCACTGACGTCATGCCCAGAGCCTACGGAACCACGAGCGTCACGAGCATCATGGCTCGACCACGGGCATCCGCCGCGGAGCGCGCACGTACATCGCGACGACCAGGCTCGCCATCAGTACGACGAGGACGAGGGATGTCCACCCTTCGCCGGCGCCGAGCCCGCCTTCGGCCGGCGTCTTACCGAACCAATCGGCGATCGATGCCCCGAGGGGACGGGTCACCACGTACGCGAACCAGAACGACAGCACCGGGTTCCAGTGGGCGAAGCGGTAACCCATGGCCGGCACCAGGATGACGACGGCGAAGACGACGATCGACGTGAGGTACCCGAGGCCCAGCCCGACAGCGGCGAGGTCTCCGAGCGCTGTCCCCATGGCGAACGTCGCGACGACGGCCGCCCAGTAGAACGCCTCCGGGGCGAGCGTGTCCACCTTGTGCACCGACAGGGTGCCTTCCAGGCGCCACCAGAGCAGGAACACGCCGGCGAGCACCACCGCGTAGAACAGCGTCGACACGGCGTACGGAACGCCGAGCGCGACGTGCATCACGTCGGCCGCCATCGTGCCGAAGACGCCGACCATGCCGACGGCCGTCCAGTACGCCCACGGCGTGTAGCGGCGCCGGGTGAGCTGAACGATCAGGGCGACGACGAACAGGACGAACCCGCAGAGCACCGCGACGACGGGTGGGAGCACGTGGATCGAGAAGTCGGAGACGGCCTCGCCCATCGCCGTCGAGACGCCCTTCGTGATCCAGAACAGTGCCGTCGGGTTGGGTACGCGCTGCTCGCCGATCTGGCGGTGAGTAGAACTGCGGAGCGTGGTGCGGGTCATTCAGGGCCTCTGCGGTGCTGGGGACAGGGGTGGACGGAGCGATCACACGGCGAAGAAGATCACCGGGTGAAAAGGTAGACGATGCTTCGGTGCTCCGTGTACGCGATCGTGCGGTGGTACCCGAGCGCCTCCAGCGAGGAGATGCCCCAGGTGTCGGTGTGCGCTCCCGTTGAGTACTCAACGACCCAGACGCGGTCGATGCCGGAGAAGTGGCCGAGGTCCGCGGCCTGGGTGACGGTGTACGTGTCGTCGTGCCAGGTCGGGTTGTCGGCGTAGGGCGAGCTCAACGTGACATCCTTCACGGCGTCGAAGGCAGCAGGATCGGTGTCCATCGCCAGCCGCGTGCGCCGTGAGGGGCGAACGGCCTCGTCGAAGACGATGCCGTCGCTCTGCTGCGCCTTCGCATGCACGGTGGAGGCGATCTCGTTCCAGTCGGACTCGTTCATCGCATACGCCGCGCGCTGGCCGACCCAGACGGGAAGGGCAGTGGCGACCACGACGGCCGCGGCCGCCACGCGCATCCAGACCCGCTTGCCGATGGCCTCGATTCCGCACGCCATCAGCACGGCGGCGGCCGGCGCGGCGAACGTGCCGTACCTGGCCGTGTAGCCGGCGATCAACGGGCTCGACATGATGAGCAGCCCGACAGGGATGAACAACCAGCAGGCGGCGAGCACGACGACACTCGGATGCCCTTGCCCGGCCATCGTGGTTCCTGCCAGTCTGCGCCGCACCGCTTTCACGACGGGCACGACGATCGCGACGGCGATGAGCGCCCACGCGACGATCGCGAACGGCACGGCACCGAACCACATCTGCACGAGCACCGACGACGGAGTGACCTCGACGCGATGGTGCAGATAGGAGACCTGGTTGCGCTCGAGGAACGCGAAGACCAGCAGGGGCGTGGAACCCAGAACAGCGGCGCCCGTTGCGATCGCCCAGCCACGTAGGTGGCGCCGTGCCGACGGGGTGGCGAGCACGAAGACGCCTGCGGCGAGCGCCATCAGCCCGACGTACAGGAAGCTGTAGATGCCGAGCGTGAGCACCAACCCGTACGCGACCCACAGTCCGATCGAGCGGCCGTGCCGCAGCACGACCTCGGCCACGATCACGCACAGCACGGCGGCGATGCCCGCGTCGAAAGCGTAGGCCCTGGCCTCCTCGCCCGCGTAGGTGAGTCGCGGGAGCACCACGGCGATCGCTCCTGCGAGTACCGCCAGCCGCGTCGAGCCGAGGCGCCCGCACAGCCAGCTGACGGCGGCAGCAGCGACGCCGACCGCGATCGCGCTCGGAAGCCGCACCGCGAACGGGCTGGAGCCGGCGACACCGACCCAGAAGTGCAGCCCTAGGTAATAGAAGCCGTGCACGGCGTCCACGTGCCCGAGCATCATGAAGAGGCTCCCGAGCGGTCGCTGGGCCGAGAGCACGCTGGCGGCCTCGTCGCCCCACAGCGAGGGGATCCACGATCCGATCAGGCTGACGACGCTCGCCGTCACTCCGACGACGAGGGAGATGACCCAAAGCCGTCGGCGCGCGACGTGTTGAACGGCGACGGGCGCCGATTCCGGTGCGAGCTGAAGCATGGGCCAAGCTCAGCCAGAACTTTCCAAGAAGCGGCTAAGCGTTCCCAGGAGTCACCAAGACGACGCACCGAGAGCGGGGGTCTTCACTCGTCCACCCATTCGACCTCGTCCGGCGCCCATTCCTCCTCGCGCAGCCTCGACTCGTTGCCCAGCACCGCGAGCCCGAGGAACATGACTGCCGACAGGGCGGCCGCGCAGCCGGTCGACACCCCGATGATCCACTTGACGTCCACGACACCTCCGCGTTTCAGACCTCGGACTCCACGGTGCGACGGCGGCTCCCAGATTCGACTCAGAGGGCGGTGTTCACGCTGTCACGAGCCCTCAGAGCGGCTGAGAGGGTTCGAAGCCGCGGATGCCGGCCGCGAGGCTTCCGCGCCTGTCCCGTGCCTGTCTCGATCGTCAGGAGCGCGGCAACGAGAGCGTGAAGGTGGTACCCGCTGAGGAGGTGTCGGCGACCTCGATGCGCCCGCCGTAACGATCGGCGAGATCGCGCACCAACGCCAATCCGATCCCGAAGCCGGTTCGTGCCGGCCCAACCGTCGCATCGTCGCCGTGGGCGAACCGTTCGAACAGCCGGCCGGGATCGATGCCGGTGATGCCCGACCCGTGATCCTTCACCGAGAGCACGAACTGGGCCCTGTCGCGCCCAGGGCCGACGATCACTTCGACGACCCCGCCGTCCGGCGAGTGACCGATCGCGTTGTCGACGAGCGCGACCACGCAGCGGCGCAACGAGGTGGCGGGAACGGCGGTTGTCGGGCGCCCGTGCGAGGTGAACTCGAGGGCGATGTCGCGGCGGGCTGCGAGCATGCGCAGATCGGCGAGTGTCTGCTCGACGACCTCGACGACCTCGATCACTTGCCTCGGTTCCTGTTCGGCGGGTGGTGCGGCGGCGAGCAGCAGATCGGTGATCACGTCGCCG
>DASZMW010000369.1:0-3089 GCA_035551735.1 Humibacter sp.
CCAGCGCCGTGGCGATCGGCAGACCGAACGCGAACGCGAGCGGCGTGCCGACCATCGCGATCGAGAGCGCCCGACCGGCGTGCCGGGCCGGGACCGTGCGCATCGCATAACCGGCAGCCATGGCCCAGAGCAGGCCGGCGAGCATCCCGCCGACCAGTCGTGCGACGAAGACGATCGGGTACGACGGTGCGAAGGCCGTGATGCCGTTGACCGCGGCGAAACCGAGCACGAGTGTGATCAGCAAGATTTTGCGCGGGATGCGCCGGGTCAGCGTCGTGAGCGGAATGGCCGTCACCGCTGTCGTGATCGCGTAGATGGAGACGAGCTGCCCGATCTGCGACTCGCTCGCGTGGAGCCCACGGCTCATCAGGGGCAGCAGTCCTGCCGGCAGAATCTCGGTGACGACAGCAGTGAAGATCACCGCAGCGAGTGCGATCAGCGCGCCGTACGGCATCCGCACCCGCACCTCGGAGGTCGAGGAGGTGTCATCGCCGGTCAGTGTCGAAGCCATGTCGACAGCTTCGAACGTTGACACTAATGTCAATGTCAAGAGGCTGAGACGAGGACGGGGGAGGACATGCGCATCGGAGAGCTTTCAGCGGAAACGGGCGTGCCGACGCGGCTGCTGCGCTACTACGAGGACCAGGGTCTCCTGAGTTCCCAGCGGCGTGACAACGGGTACCGGGAGTACTCGGATGACGCGGTGGGCAGGGTGTCGCAGATTCGCGGGCTGATCGATGCGGGCATCCCGACCGCCGTCATCTTCGACATGTTGCCCTGCATCGTGAATACGAGTGCGCCGCTTCCCGTCATCGAGCCGTCGGTCGCGCAGACACTCGACGAACGCCGCAGCCAGCTCGACAAGCGCATCGAGTGCCTCGCCCGCAATCGCGACGCCATCACCGACTACCTGTCGCGCGCCACGATCACCGGGTGAGGTCGCGAGCGCGGTCGGCCTCTTCGCAGCGATCCACTTCCATCACTCGCCGCGGTCGATGCCGAAGGTGTGACGCATCAGTACCTGGATGTCGCGGTCCATGACGTCGAGCCGGTCAGCCAATCGGCCGGTTTCGCTGCGCACCACGTGAACGAAGAGCGTCGAGACGATCGTCAGCATGCCGAGGAACGCGGCGCCAAGCACACCGATAATCGTCCACGTCTGCGCATCGTTCACGATCATCCTTCTATTGTCTGCCGGATCCCTTCCATCGTCCATCGAAAACGGGCGCAGGTCGGGTTGTATCCACGAACAGAGCAAGTGGGCTGTTCCGGGCCGACTGGGGAGGACGAGACGTCAGCTCTGCTGTGGCTTGGGGAACGCGGCGCGCATGTGGTCAGAGTCGAGGTAGTCGGCAACGCCGATCAGGATGAGGCTGAAGACGATCTGCTCCGTGACCATCCAGAGCGGATACAGGCCGGGGATCGCCGCCAGCACGAGGGTGATGACCGGGAAGATCTTGCTGAACAGCCGCAGCCGCGAATACCCCCAGTAGTAGCCGAGGGATGCCCGCCACGCGAAATAGAACAGCGTCGCCGTCATGCCGAGCACGACGACCGTGCGCATCCACACCGGCCACTCCACAGGGACGCCGTCTGTCGCAAGCACCAGCGCGATGACCACCGCGGCGATGCCGATCGCGAACTCCAGCACGAGCAGCCACGTGATGGCGGTGAACGCACGCTTCGTACGCGGATGCGTCAGCATCGACTCGTCGATGCGCAGGTCGGAATGACGACCTCCCGCCAGACGGTCGACGCGGCGAAAGAGCGGTTCGAACCGTGCGAGCATGCTCTGGACCATCCCGCTCCTCACCGGTCGCGGCATCCGTACCTTGCGGACACCCTGTCGCTATCTTAGCCGGCGGTCGCCGCCGCCCTCGCTGGTCGAGTAGCGCCCGCGCAGCGGTCGCACCCCGCTGGTCGAGTAGCGCCCGCGCAGCGGTCGCGTATCGAGACCCTCCTCCCGAGCGGCGGGTCTCGATACGCGTCGCCTTCAGCGGCGCTACTCGACCAGCAGAGGGCGGCGGCGCTACGCGGTCTGCAGCGCGGCGATCGCCGACGTGAAGAACGTCAGGCCGTCGACGCCTGAACGCATCGCAGCACGGGTGTCGGGACCGAAGCCGGGCTCCGTTGCGTGCTCGGGGTGCGGCATCAGCCCGACGACGTTGCCGCGTTCGTTCGTCACACCGGCGATGTCGTTGATGGAGCCGTTCGGGTTCACGCCCAGGTAGCGGAACGCCACCCTTCCATCTCCCTCGAGCCGCTCGATCGTCTCGGCGGATGCCACGTACTCGCCCTCGCCGTTCTTCAGCGGGATGACGATCTGCTGCCCAGCCTCGAAGCCGTTCGTCCAGGCGGTCGCCGCATTCTCGACCCGAAGGTGCTGGTCGCGGCGGATGAAGGCGCCGTGGTCGTTGCGGATCAGCCCGCCTGGCAGCAGGTGCGCCTCGGCGAGCATCTGGAATCCGTTGCAGATGCCGAGCACGGGCATCCCCTTGTTCGCAGCATCGACGACCTCGTTCATGATCGGCGAAAGGCTGGCGATCGCGCCGCAGCGCAGATAGTCGCCGTAGCTGAACCCGCCGGGCAGGATGAGTGCGTCGACGCCGGACAGATCGTGGTCGCCGTGCCAGAGCGCGACATCCTCGGCGCCGGCAGCGCGCACGGCACGGCGAGCATCCCGGTCGTCGAGCGATCCGGGGAAGGTGATGACGCCGATACGCATCAGGCGAGCTCTGCTGCCTCGACGACTGCCGGCTCGACCACGGTCACGGCCACGACGTCTTCGATCACGCCGTTCGACAGCACGTCGGCCGCGATGGCTCGAACGGATGCCAGCATCTCGTCGGTCACGGGGGCATCCGTCGTCAGCTCGAATCGCTTGCCCATGCGCACATCGAAGCTGCCACGGCCGGTGCGTGCGAGCGCCCCGGCGATGGCCTTGCCCTGCGGATCGAGCAGCTCGGCCTTCGGCATGACGTCGACGACGATGGTGGGCACGGTGAACCCCCTGGAGGTTGCGGGACGGATGCCTGCAATTCTACCGGTGAACGGGTGTACGTGCCGATCGCTCGATTGCCGTTCACCTG
>DASZMW010000370.1:0-5342 GCA_035551735.1 Humibacter sp.
AGAGAAGGGCACCGGCCCCGCCGGGCTCGACAGCATCACCAAGATCAAGGGTGCGACCGTCTCGCTGCTGCAGGCGGCGTCCCCCGCCGGATACATTTTCCCCGTCGCGGCGATGAAGAAGGCCGGGCTGAACGTCGACAAAGACATCAAGACCGTCCAGGTCACCGCGAACGACGCCAGTGTCCTCGCCGTCTACAACGGCGACGCCGAGGTCGGCACCAGCTACTGGGATGCCCGATCGGTCGTCGAGGGCGACACCCCGGACGTCGGCAAGAAGGTGGTCGTCTTCGCGCTGACGGACGAGATCCCGAACGACGGTGTCTCGATCACCTCAGGGCTGAGCAAGAAATGGCAGACGAAGATCTCTGACGCGATGAAGGCCTACGCCTCCACGCCCGACGGAGTGAAAGCACTGACGGCCATCTACCAGATCACCGGTCTGGTCGACGCAGACCCCGCGAGCCTGCAGAAGACGCAGAAAGCCGCGGCCTCGATCGGCCTCGGCTGATCGAGGGAGGGGCCGGGGTTTCGGGTACCCCGGCCCCTTCGGCGTCCGCGACCGTGCCACAGTGGGACGGCCGCGAAGTCACATCGAGGCCTACGAAAGATGAGCAAGTGAATCAGAGCGGTGCCGGCATCCGTTTCGAGCACGTCGGGGTCACCTACCCGAATGGCTACAGCGGTCTGCGCGAGGTGAACCTCGAGATCGCGGCGGGCGAGATGGTCGCGGTCGTCGGACTCTCCGGCGCCGGCAAATCGACACTGGTGCGCACCATCAACGGACTCGTGCCCATCACCTCTGGCGAGATCACGGTCGGCGACGTCGGCCTGCACGGGCTCCGCGGTGCGCCCTTGCGCCACCTGCGCAGCGAGGTCGGCATGGTCTTCCAGAGCTTCAACCTCGCCAAACGCACCACCGTGCTCAACAACGTGCTGATGGGCAGGCTCCACGGCACCTCTGCATGGCGCACGCTGCTCGCGGCATGGAAGAAGGATGACATCGAGCTCGCCATGCAGGCGCTGGAGCGCGTCGAGATCGTGCAGAAGGCATACGCCAACGCATCAGAGCTCTCCGGCGGGCAGCAGCAGCGCGTCGCCATCGCGCGAGCCCTCGCCCAGCGGCCGAAGGTGATCCTCGCGGACGAGCCGACGGCATCCCTCGACCCGCCGACCTCGCACGTCGTGATGCGCGATCTGCAGCGCATCAACGCCGAACTCGGCATCACGGTGGTCGTGAACCTGCACTTCCTCGACCTTGCGCGCAGATACGGCCAGCGACTCATCGGGCTGCGTGCAGGCGAGATCGTCTACGACGGCCAGGGAACGGATGCCGACGAGAGCGTCTTCGAGGCCATCTACGGACGATCCCTCACCGCAGAGGATGTGCTCCCGAGCCAGCCCGTGGAGTTGTCGTGACCGTCGCCGGCGCCGTCGGGGACGTGCGGCCGACGAAGCCGCGCACGTGGTGGAAAGCGGTCGTGGTACTCGCCGTGATCGCCGGCATCACGGTGTGGTCCTCGATCGCGATCGGTGTCGATGTCGCGGCCATCGCCGAGAACGCGCACAACGCGGCCAACACGCTGATCCAGCTGATGCAGCCGGACTACTCCTTCTTCCCCCAGACAGTGCCCGCCCTGCTGCAGACCGTGCAGATGGCGATCATCGCCACCGCGGTCAGCGTCGTGATCGCTCTGCCCGTGTCGTTCTGGGCATCCCGAGCCACCAACCCGAACAGCGCGGCACTGGGGATCGTGCGGTTCATCATGAACGTCGTACGCAGCGTGCCCGACCTGCTCTACGCTTCGCTGTTCGTCACCGTCGTCGGCACCGGTGCACTCTCGGGCATCTTCGCGCTCGTGCTGTTCAATCTCGGCATTCTGGTCAAGCTCGTCTCCGAAGCCCTCGACGGGCTGGACCGCGGTGGACAGGAGGCCGCTCTCGCGTCTGGCGCGAGCTGGTTCAAGGCGAACCGTCAGGCCATGCTGCCCGAGGTGGCGCCTGTCTACATCTCGCAGGCCATCTACGTGCTCGAGTTGAACATCCGTGCGTCGACAGTGATCGGCCTCGTCGGCGCAGGCGGTCTCGGCATGCTCATCGACCAGGTGCGCACGTTCTACCAGTACCACTACCTGAGCCTCGTCATTCTGGAGATCCTGGTCATCGTCGTACTCCTCGAGCTGCTCAGCTCGTTCGCGCGCAGAAGGCTGATCAAGTGACCGCCGTGACGACAAGGCAGACCGGAACGGAACGGCCGAGCTCGACCGGTCCCGCGGCATCCCGTGCGCCGCAGCGCCCGTCGAAACCGCTGCACCTGGGGACCAAGCTGATCTGGGTGGTCGTGACGATCGTCGTGATCGCCGCGTTCTGGAGCATCGACATCTCGTGGGATGCCTTGCTCACGCTGCCGCAGAAGCTCGTGCACTACCTCGGTCTGATGTTCCTGCCTCCCGCGTGGTCGAAGCTGCCGGATGCCCTCGGCGCCACGATGCTGTCGGTCGCGATGGCCTGGTTCGGCACGCTGCTGGGCATCATCATCTCGTTCCCGCTCAGCCTGCTCGCGACCAGGGGACTGACACCGGCCGTCGTGCGCTGGCCGTTGCGCGGAGTGTTCGCCGTGCTGCGAGCCGTTCCCGAAGTTGTGATCGCCGTGCTGATGCTCTCGGTGACCGGCCTGACGGCGTTCACCGGGGCGCTGGCGATCGCGATCGGCTCGATCGGCACGCTCGGCAAGTGGGGGTACGAGAGCTTCGAGTCCGTGGATCGCGGCCCGATCGAAGCGGCTACCGCAGCAGGGGCATCCCGCTTGCAGGTCATGCGCTGGGGTGTGTGGACGAGTGCGAAGCCCGACGTCTACGCGTTCTGGCTGTACCGGTTCGAGATCAGCGTGCGTGCGTCGGCCATCCTTGGGCTCATCGGTGCCGGCGGCATCGGCAAGATGCTGGTGGACAACATCCAGTTCCGGGTCTGGGACGTCGTCGGCATGCTCATGATCGTCGTCGTGGTCGTGACGATGATCATCGACCAGCTCAGCGGCATGGTGCGCCACCGCATCATCGAGGGCCGTTGGGAGCTTCCGATCGTCACGGCTCTGCGTAGGCGCTCTGTGAAGCGCGCCAGGAGCGAATCCGTCGACCTGAAGATCACGGCGGATGACTGAGCGCGCGGCGGATAGGGTGGCGGCGTGACGACGGCGAAGCCTGGCGAGGTGATGGCAACGATCCGGTCGCTGCTGCCGTCTCTGCTGCCCACCGAAAGGGCCGTCGCCCAGGTACTGCTGAGCCGGTCGAACGAGATCGTCGAGCTGAGTTCGCAGCAGGTGGCAGACCTGGCGGGAGCGTCCCGTGCCACCGTCGTACGTACCTGCCAGAGCCTCGGCTTCAGCGGGTATCAGCAATTGCGCGTGCTGCTCGCCCGCGATGCCGGATACCAGCCGGCCGACGCGGCTTCGGCGCCTCCGGTCGTCGACGGCGCTGCGGGGATCGTGGCGGAGACCTTCCGGCACGTGCAGGCCAGTGTCAACGGCATGGTGGCGTTGCTCGACGACAAGGAGGTCGCGCGTGCTGTCGACGCGCTCGCGTCCGCCGAGCGGGTGGTCGTGGTGGGCAACGGGCTGTCTGCGCCGCTCGCACAGGATGCCGCCGCCCGCCTGACGAGCATCGGTCGCCCTGCTGAGGCCCCGATGGACGTGATCGGCCAGCAGATCACGGCGCGGCTTCTCGGCGGCGACGATGCCGTGCTGCTGTTCAGCGGCAGTGGCGCCAACGCGAGTACGCAGCGCGTCGCGGAGGCAGCGGCCGCGGGAGGTGCAACGGTCATCGCCGTCACCGCGTTCGCGCGCAGTCCGCTCACCCACGTGGCGAGCATCACGCTCGTCGTGACGATGCCCGATCTGACGTTCCGTGACGAGATCACGCTGACGTCGCGGTTGCCGCAGGCCATCCTCGTCGAGGGACTCGTCGCCGCGCTCACCCACGCCCTCGGTGATCGCGCGCAACGGGCGAAGGCGCTTGCGCTCGACGCGATCAGCGACAACCTCGTCGAGTAGGTGCGGCGTAAGCCTATTTTAAAAGCACCGAACTGCACTTTATTCGATACGATGTCGACCATGAGCGCTGTGCGCGATCTCGCGGATCGGGACGACGTCGAAGAGCTGGTGTCGGCGTTCTATCGCACGGTGTTCGACGACGAACTGCTGGGGCCGATCTTCACGGATGTCGCCCACATGAATCTCGACCATCACCTGCCGATCATCAGCGACTTCTGGCAGACCGTGCTGTTCAACGCCGGCCTGTACCGCCGCAACGCGCTACAGCTGCACTTTCTGCTGCACGCAAAGCATCCGCTCGGCGACCAGCACTTCGAGCGCTGGCTGCAGATCTGGACGGCCACGGTCGACGAGCACTTCGCCGGGCCGGTGGCGGAACGGGCGAAGCTGCAGGCCACCAGGATCGCCGGATCGATGAGTCGACGGTTGCGCGGCAGATCCGGCTCGGAGTTCGAGACGATCGGTCCACGATCGTGAAGCCGAGCGAATCCGCAGCGACCGCGGCATTGGCCTCGAACCCCCGCAAACGCGTGCTCGACGTGCTGAGTCGTGCCGGGCATCCCCTCGACGCGGGCGCGGTCGCGGGTGAGCTTGGCGTGCATGTGACGACGGCACGATTCCACCTCGAGCAACTCGAGGCATCCGGTCTCGTGCAGCGCCGAACGGCGCAAGAGCACCGTAAGGGTCGGCCGCGCCTGGTGTATTCGCCGGTGCCGTCGCTGCGCATGGCGGATGCCCGCGAGCAGCTCATCGAGGTGCTGGTACAGGCCGTCGGCGGCGAGCAGGCCGGAGATGCGAGTGTTGCGCGGGCATCCGTTGCGGCGGGGGAGCGCTGGGCCGACACGCTGCACGATCGGGCGGATGGCGGTGGTGACCCGCTCGAGGGGTTGGTCGGTGTGCTCGACTCGCTCGGATTCCAACCGGAGCGCTCCGGTGGAGACGTTCTGATGCACGCCTGTCCGTTCCGCGAAGCCGCGAAGGAGCGTCCCGACGTCGTCTGCTCCGTTCACCGCGGAATGATCCGACGGCTGTTGGCGGAATCGCCGGACGACGCGCGCGACGTGCGTCTCCTCCCGTTCGTCGAGCCGGATCTGTGCGTGATCTCCCTCGACACGGAACTCGATGTCGCTACGCGCTGACCAGGCCGAGCACTCCGATCCAGACGAGAAGTGCGACCTTCAGCACCTCGAGCGCGATGTACGCGAAGTGCAGGTTGTTGCGAGGCATCGCTTCGGCCGTGTCGCCGGCACGCACGCGCCGGTCCATCAGAGGGCGCAGCAGCAACGCGCCCGCCGCG
>DASZMW010000371.1:0-5004 GCA_035551735.1 Humibacter sp.
GAAATCCTCGGTCGTCCTGTGCCTGAGACTCTGACCCTCTTTCCGCCGTTCTTCTGCGACTTCGGCCTCAATCTGGACTTCGGCGATCACGTGTTTGTGAATCAGAACTGCTCGTTCTACGACATGGGAGGCATCTCGATCGGAGACCGCACGCTGATCGGTCCCGGGGTGACGCTCGCGACAGCAGGCCACCCCGTCGATCCCGAGAAGCGGTTCGACGGGATCACCGTTGCTCCCATCGTGATCGGAGCGAACGTGTGGATCGGAGCCAACGCAACCGTGACCCCGGGAGTGACCATCGGGGCCGGCGCTGTCGTCGCGGCAGGAGCGGTGGTCGCGAAGGACGTGCCAGCCAATTGCGTGGTCAGCGGCCACGGTTACGTCACGCGTCGAGACTTCAATCCGGTGGCGTAGACCGCCGCATCCATCCCAACGATCGCTTACGCACGGTCCGAGCCGTTGAGTACAGTCGCGAGCGACTCGAGGTCGACGTCGACGCCGAGGCCGTGCAGCGCGATTGCGTAGGCATTGACTGCGGTGGCGACGGACGGGAAGTTCGCTCGGCGACCTGTGTGGTTGAGTCGCACGAAGCGCCCGGCCGCGTCGCCGAGTGCCAGAGAGACCGTGTCGTCGAGACGGCGAGCACGGGCGACGAGGTCGTCGATATCGATGCCGACCGGAACCGGCGCGAGCGTGACGAGGTGGGATGCGTCGTGGTCGTCCGCGGGAGATGGCCCGATTCCGAGTCCGCTGACCGTGGCGCTCACCGCGGCCCTCGCCAGAGCGGATGCCTGCGCGTGGCGCTGGATCACGGCATCCGTGCCCTCGACGAGGAACGTCTGCACCGCGTTCTCCAGCGCCCAGAACGAGCGCGGGTCCGGGGTGCCTGGCAGCAGACCGCGTCCCACGTCGAGCCAGTCGCGCTTCAGATCGATGAGCGAGAGCACGGAGTGCAATGGGCCGTCGAACGATGCCCATGCCGCAGTAGACACGGCAACAGCGGACAGCGCCGCCGGCCCGCCCAGCGCCTTCTGCGGCCCGATCACCGCGATGTCGATTCCCCACGCGTCGACGTTCAACTGGTGGGCGCCGACGGAGGCGACGGCATCCACCACGACGAGCGCCCCGTGCGCACGGGCGACGGCGGCGAGTTGCTCCAGCGGGTTCGCGACGCCGGTCGCGGCCTCGCCGTGCGTGATGGAGACGACATCGGCGGGTGTCTGCTCCAGGGCGATGCTCAGCTGATCGGGATGGATGGCGGTCGCGCCGGCGGCGCGCAGGTAGCGCACGTCGCTGCCGGCGGCCTCGAGCCAGCGGCCGAAGACATCCCCGTACGGGCTCGTGACAAGTACGAGCACGCGGCGGCCGGGCGCACCGACAGATGCCGCCACCGCCTCGAGCGCGACGATCGCCTCCGCCTGCACGAAGACCACGTCGCCGGTGGTGCCGAGGATGCCGCCGATGCGGTCGGCGAGTGGCGCGTACCGGTCGGCCGGGTACGTCGGCACGGTGAAGCCGGGTGGCACGAACTCGGATGTAGCGGAGGGATTCCACTCGGTCATGATCTGTGTGCGGCTCCTACTCTTGGTCGCTCACCGGCGTTGTCAAGCATCCGCGGCATCCCGTCGGCCAACACGCAACGCCGTTCTGAGCAGCAGAGCCGCGATGCCGAGCGCGACGACCGTGAACACGAAGATGAGGGTCGCCGTCGCGTAGACGGCGGGCGTCGCGCCGTACTGCAGCGTGCCGTACAGGTACACCGTGAGCACGTTGACGGTGGGCGTGGAGAGAAAGTTCGCGATCACCACGTTGTCGAACGCGAAGGTGTAGGCGATGAGCGCTGCGGCGCCGATCGCCGGGCCGAGTTGCGGGAGGACGACGGTGCGCAGGGTGGTCAGGCGTCCGGCGCCGAGGTCGGCAGCGGCATCCTCGACCCCGGCATCCAGGGTGAGCACGCGCGCCCTGATCACGAACGCCACGACCGAAATGCTCGGCGGGGTGAGCGCGGCGATCAGCGTGAACTCGTCGAGGGGAATTCGGGTCTCCGTGTAGAACAACAGCAGCGAGACGCCAAGCACGGTCTCGGGCACGATGAGCAGGATGTACGTGAGCCCGGCGAGCAGACGCCGCACGGTGCGATTCGGGTTGCGCACCAGCTCGAAGCCGAGGATCGTGCCGATGACGACCGCGATCAGCGCTGCCCAGAACGAGACGATGAGGCTCGTCCCGGTGGCCTGAGCGATGGTCGGATCGCTGAAGGTGTGCGCGTACCAGTCCCACGTGAATCCGGTGAAGGCCGAGGTCTGCTTGCCGGCGACGCCCTCGTTGAATGAGTAAGTGATCGCCGTCACGATCGGTGCAAAGAGGAACACGACGACGATGCCGAACCACACCCACAGGGCGATGCCGGTGGCCAGGCGCCGCCGGCCGCCAACGCCCCCAGTCAGCTGATGGGCGGTCATCCTGCCGTCCCTTCGAACCCGCGGGTGAGGCGCACCAGCAGTGCGACGATCACCGCGACGGCGAGCACGAGCAGCACGACCATCGCGGAGCCGAGCGCGTAGTTCTGCGACTGCACGTACTGCGTCGAGATGGCCTGCGACAAGAACAACCCCTTGTTGCCGCCGAGCAGCACCGGGATGACGAGCTCGCCGAGCATCGGCACCGCCGTGAGCAGCGCCGCGGTGGCGATGCCGGGTCGGCTGAGCGGAAAGATCACCGTCCAGAACGTGGCGGTGGGGGATGCCCCGAGGTCCTGGCTCGCCTCGACCACCTCCGGTGGAATGCGGTCGAGCACCACGGCGAGGGCGATGATCGCGATCGGAAGGTAGACGGCGATCGTGCCGATGATCACCGCGGGCAGCGAGTCGAGGATGGTGATCGGCGAGTGCAGCACGCCGATCGCGCGCAGGATCTTCTCGAGCGGTCCGCCCTGCGCGAGCAGAATCTGCCACGACATCACCCTGATGAGCAGGCTCGCCAGGTAGGGCAGCAGGATCAGGGCGAATGCGACGACCTTGAATCGCCCGCTGCGCCTGGCGATGGCATAGGCGATCGGGTAGGCAAGCACGAGGCAGAGCAGGCTCGATCCGACCGCGAACCCGAGCGTGCGCAGGAACGTCTCTAAATAGAGAGGTCCGAGCGCCTGTATGTAGTTGTCGAGCGAAAACCCGAGCTGCACCGTGCCGAAGCCGCTGGTTCCGAAGGAGTACACGAGCGTGAACCCGAGCGGCACGAGGAACAGCACGGCAAGCCACGCGAGCGGGATCGCCGCGAGTACGTGGTCACCCGTGCGTCTCACCGTTCGATCCTCCCATCGCCTTGCCTACCCGCTGCGCTACTCGAGCAGCGGGGACTCGACCAGCGGGGGTCGCTACGCGCCGGCTGCGGCCTGCACCTTGTTCTGGATGTCTTGGAACGTCGGGTACGTGTCGGGGTTCACGATGAAGCTGGTCAGCTTGTCGAAGTCGACATCCGGGCCGCCGAAGATGAGGTCGGACTCCTTCACGTTCGACGGGAGCTTGTCGCGCAGACCGTTCAACGAGGCCGGGTACCCGAGGTAAACGGTTTCGTTCACCTGCACGGTCGGCGTGAGCTGGTATTTCAGGAACTCGTATGCCCGCTCCACGTCCGGTGCACCCTTGGCGATCGAGAAGCTGTCGACCCAGAGCTCACTCGTCGGGCCGGGCACGACCCACTTCAGCTTCGGGTTGAGCAGAATGGCGTTGCGCGCGGCAGCCTGGTTGGCCTGCGCCATCACGATCGCGCCACTCTTCAGCGCGTTCGGGTCGAACGCCGAGAAAGTCTTGACGTGCTTGGCGAACGTGGTGAGGAAGTCCTCGGTGCCCTGGATGTCTGCGATCTTCTTGGTGTTCCAGTCCTTGCCCTGCACCCACAGTGCCGGCCCGACCGTCTCCTCTGCCGCGCTCGTCATCCGGATGCGCCCGCTCGCCCCGCTCTTGGCGCCCGCGTCGAAGAAGTCCTGCCACGTCTTGATCTCGCCGCCAACGGCATCCGGGTCGTAAACGACACCCAGCAGTCCCCAGTCCTTGGGGATCGAGTACTTGTTGTGCGGATCGTAGTTGCGGTTGAGCAGTGACTGGTCGAGGTTCTTCAGATTGAAGCGGTCGAGGTCGAGTTCTTCGAGCAGGCCCTTGTCGGAGATCTGCTTGATCCAGCTCGACGACGGCACCACGATGTCGTACCCGGCGCCGGCAGCCGAGTTGAGCTTGGTGAACAACGTGTTGTTGTCGGTGTAGGTCGAGATCTTCGGCGTCACACCGTACTTCTTGGCGTAGGCAGCGAGGTCCTTGTCGCTGAAGTAATCGGGCCACGTGTAAATGTTCAGCTGGCCGGTGAGCTTCGCGGATGCCGTGCCCGACGATCCGGTCGACGAGCAGGCCGCGAGGAACGCCGCGATCGGCGTCAGTGCGGCCGCCCCTAGAACGGTGCGCCGGCTGATCAGGGAGGAGTCGACGCTCCTGGGCGCTGACGTGCTCATGGACGGGTCCTTTGCTGTGGGAATCCGCTCGTGGGTCGTGCCGTCATGGGTCGTGCCGTCGTGCGGATTCGGGGGATAACTGCCTCGAAGTCAACGGTAATCATCTCGCGCGTTCGCGGCGTCCGCCCCGGTCACCTGACGTAATGCTCGGGGGTAACCAACGCCCTGAATTCGCTCGCGCCCGGCCTCAGTGCTTGCCGTGCACGTCCACGCGGATGTCGATGCGCAACCGCCCGCTCGAGGTGCTCGTCTCTGCGAAGTGGCGCGTGACATTGTTCTCATCCGGCGGAGCACCCGCGGCCAGCGGCGACGGGGCGTCCTGCGGCAAGAGCACTACGGCGTGCACGGTGCCGTTGCCGGAGGAGTCCCCGCCGGACGACGTGGAGCTGAGGACCATCGTTCCCGAGGGCAGGTCGAGCGCCGACAGGGCTGCGATCTCCGCGACCGTCAGGTCGGAGCAGGGGCGAGGGTCCAACGGTCCGACGAGGTAGCAGGAGCCGAAT
>DASZMW010000372.1:0-6121 GCA_035551735.1 Humibacter sp.
CGCGACGGGGCACGCGCGGCTCGTCGCTGCGCCGATCGTCCTGATCATCCTGGTGATCAGTTCGCTGGTCGTCGTGCAGCCCGGCGAGACCAGGGTGGTGCAGTTCTTCGGCGGGTATGTCGGATCGATACGCCGAACGGGGATGTCGTGGGTCGTTCCGTTCTCCACTCGCCGCAGGGTCAGCGTGCGCATCCGCAACTTCGAGACGCGACATCTGCGGGTCAACGACGCTGACGGCAATCCCGTGGAGATCGCCGCCATCGTGGTGTGGCAGGTCAGTGACACTGCGAAGGCGGTCTACGCCGTCGACGACTATGCCGATTTCGTGGCGGTGCAGGCGGAATCCGCCCTGCGGCAGATCGCGACGACGTATCCCTACGATCCGTCCGGCACGGGGGAGATGTCGCTTCGCGACTCGACCGATGTGGTCGCCAGTGAGCTCTCCCACGAGGTCACGGCGAGGGTCGCGGTGGCGGGCATCGAGATCGTCGAAGTGCGCATCAGCCATCTGGCCTATGCACCCGAGATCGCGCAGGCCATGCTCCGGCGACAGCAGGCCGGTGCTGTCGTGCAGGCGCGTTCGCGCATCGTCGAGGGAGCGGTCGGCATGGTGGAGATGGCGCTGGACCGGCTCAACGAAAGCGACTACGTGACCCTCGACGATGAGCGTCGCGCGGCGATGGTGAGCAATCTGATGGTCGTGCTGTGCAGTGACCAGCCCGCCTCTCCCGTCGTCAACACGGGAACGCTGTATTCGGCATGAGTGCGGAACGGAAGCAGGTGCTCCTACGTCTGGACCCGGCCGTGCACGACGCCGTCTCGCGCTGGGCCGCCGGCGAGTTGCGCAGTGTGAACGCCCAGATCGAGATCCTGCTGCGCGACGCGCTGAAGAAGGCGGGCCGGCTGCCGAAGGATGTCGCGCCCCTTCCTCGACGTGGCCGCCCGCCTCGAGGCTGAGCGTTCGCACACCTGCCCGTCGCGCGGCACAATAAAGTGATATCTTTTTATGCGTGACAGAGACTCAGATGCCGACGCCACCGGTGCTGGATGTCGGTGATCTGACGGTCTCCTACGGCCCCAAGGTCGCCGTCGATGGTGTGAGCCTTCAGATCGAGCGCGGCGAGATCTTCGGGTTGCTGGGTCCCAACGGTGCAGGCAAGACCAGCACGCTCGGAGCGATCGAGGGTCTCGTCGCTCCCGGTTCGGGCCGCGTGATCGTGGACGGAATCGACACCCGCGAACATCCGCTCGCGGCGAGGGCAAGGCTCGGGGTACAACTGCAGTCCTCGAGCTTCCAGCCCGAGCTGAGCATCGAGCAGATCGCCATGTTGTACGGCGGTCTCTACGGAGTGCGGCTAGCTGCACAGCAGATCAGGGACAGCCTCGACGACATCGGACTCGGGCAGGAACGCGGCAAACGGTTCAAGCAGCTTTCCGGCGGCCAGCAGCAGCGGCTGGCTCTCTACATCGCCACGATCCACGATCCGCTGCTCCTGCTGCTGGACGAGCCGACCGCGGGGCTCGACCCGCAGTCGCGACGCGCACTGTGGGCCAGAATCGAGAAGCTGCAGGCGGCGGGCAGCAGCATCCTTCTCACGACTCACTCGATGGAGGAGGCGCAGGCCGTCTGCCGGCGTGTCGCGATCATCGACCACGGAAAGCTCCTCACCGTCGGTACGCCGAGCGGCCTCATCGCCAAGCACAAGGACGATCCTCGCGTGCTCGCCGTTGCGCACGGCGAGGTCACTCTGGAAGACGTGTTCATCGGGTTGACGGGAAGTGACATCCGTGACTGAGCCGGCATCCGATTTCGCCGTGGTGCGTCCGCCGATCGGGCTGGCATTGCGCTCCCTGCTTCGCGCCGACACGACAGTGCTGCTGCGCAGTCGGGTCTCCACTCTGCTCAGCCTCATCCTGCCCGTCGTGATTCTCGTGGCCACGAGCTTCGGCAAGGCGAGCACTCGACTGGGTGGATCGAATCTCCTGATCGGCCTCGCCCTCACTCTCGGTCTGCTCACGTCGTGCCTGCTCGGGTACAGCCTGAACCTGGCGCGCGATCGTGAGGCGGGTGTGCTGCAGCGACTCCGCGTCACGCCGGCGCCGACGTGGATGATCATGACCAGCCGTCTCGCCGTGCAGTTGGCGACCAACCTGATCGCGTCGATCGTCGTCGTGATCGTCGGAGTGATCCTGCACGGACTGAACCCGAGCTTCGGCCAGTACGTGCTCGTGGTCGTCATCGCGGTGCTCGGAGCCGGAGTCTTCCTGGCGATCGGTCAGGCGATCGTCGGTCTCGTCACCTCCAGCGGAGCCGTCAACGCGATCGGCCGTATCCTCTTCATCCTGCTGGTTCTGCTGGGACTCCTCGGCGCGAGCGGGGTGCTCGGCGACACGATCAAGGCGATCGCGCTGTGGTCTCCGGTCGGCGCGCTGATGATCCTCTTCGGCGACTCGCTCGCAGGCACGGCTTGGGTCGATCAAGACTGGTACTCGCTGCTGGCCTGCTTCGGGTACATCGTGGTGTTCGCGTTCATCGGCATCCGATGGTTCCGCTGGGAGAGCCGCTGACGCGCTCCTCGTGCGGCGGCGACCCGTTGCGCCGCGCCCCCCGCCGTCTGATTGGATGGGTGCCACGCGGATGCCTGACCCACCGACCCGATCGTCGACGCGGCATCCGCAGGGAGGACGACATCCCATGTCGCAGCAGCAGCAACCGCCGTACGGCCCACCGCAGCAGCAGCCCTACGACGTGCAGCAGCCGTATGCCCCGGCCTATCAGCCGAACCAGCCGTACGCAGTGCAGCCGTACTACGTGCAGCCGTACAACGTGCAGCCCGCCTACTTCGTAGCCCCTCGACCGACCAACGGCTTGGCGATCGCGGCCTTCGTGTCGGTCTGGTTCGTGTCGATTCTCGGCATCATCCTCGGACACATCGCGTTGAGCCAGGTCAAGCGCACGGGCGAGGGCGGACATGGGCTCGCGCTCGCCGCTCTCGTCCTCGGGTACGTGTTCCTCGGCCTGGTCGTGCTGTTCCTGCTGTTCTACGTCGTGGTCCTGATCGGCATCCTCGGCGTGGCGGCCACGACGGTCGGCACCGTGAACTCCTGACTCCGCATCGTCGGCGTGCGCTAGTTCCGGTGGAAGACGCACCGACCGGCTGAGCCGTCGACCGGACGCGCACGCTGTGTGGGAGCGGATGCGTGTCCCGGTGCGCATCGAGCAGGAATCGAGAAGTGCGGCCGCGGGGCCGTTCCTATCGTCGAAGCATGAACATTCACAGCATCACCATCGGAACCGACCCGGATGCCGTTCGGGCGGCCGAGTCCTTCTACCGCGACGCACTGGGGCTGGGCGACCGTGTCGGCGTGCACGCCACTAACCGTCCGTCTGCAGGCTTCCGTGGCTTCGCCCCTTCGCTGATCTTCGTGCAGCCCGGCGACGTCGACGCGGCCGTCGAACGCGCGCTGGCGAGCGGCGCGCAGGTACTCAAATCGGTCGAGAAGAGTCTCTGGGGTTACGGCGGCTCGTTCCTCGCACCCGACGGCACCGCGTGGCAGATCGCCAGTGCGAACAAGACTGCGACGGGGCCGGCAACCGGAGAAGTCGAACGGCTCGTCCTGCTGCTCGGGGTTGACAGTGTCAAGGTGAGCAAGCGCTTCTATCAGGATCAGGGGCTGAAGCCCGCGAAGAACTTCCCCGCCTATGTCGAGTTCGACTCCGGCGACGTCAAGCTCGCCCTCTACAAACGCGCTGCCCTCGCCAAGCAGGTCGGAATCGACCCTGCCGGAACCGGAGCGCACCGCCTTGCTGTCATCTCCGATGGGGCTTTCACCGATCCCGATGACTACGCCTGGCTCGCAGCGGAGACCACCGTCACCGCCGGGTAGCCGTTTTTGCGGGCGCGTCGTGTCGCTACCTCGTCGCGTTGCGGCGCGACCCGCCGGCAATTTGCGCTGAGGGACGCTGGATCCGCGGCGCTAGACGACCGACGTGGCCGTGATGCCCTTCGTCGACTCGATGGCGTCGCCCATCTTCTTGTTCAGCGCCTCGTAGAACATCGAGAGCGGGAATTCATCGTCGAGCACGGCATCCGTAAAGCCCTTCGGCGCGCCGGCCAGAATCTCCTCCGGGAGCCCCTTCGCCCAGACGGATGCCGGGTTCGGCGCGAGCACGCCGCTCACGAGCTCGTAGGCGGCCAGCCAGTGCGCCGTCTTCGGGCGATCGATCGAGCGCCAGTACAACTCGTTGATCGCGTCGCTGAGCGCGACGACCGCGCCGCCGACGGCATCCCAGTCGATGGAGAGCTGGGTGTCGGTCCAATCGAGCACGTGATGCTGGTGCAGCCACGCGAAGAGCAGTTGTCCACCGAGACCGTCGTAGTTGCGCACGCGGCTGCCCGTGATCGGGAACCGGAAGATGCGGTCGAACAGAATGGCGTACCGCACGAGCTTCGCGTGCTCCAGGATGCTCGCCTGGTCCTTGCTCAGTTCATGGACACCGTGCTCGTCTGCCGGCACGGCGCCGAGCGTCTGCTCGAGGCGGAACGCCTCCCGGTAGGCGGTGAGATCACAGCGCAACTCCTCGAGCGAATAGAGGAAGTAGGGCATGCGCTGCTTGATCATGAACGGGTCGAACGGGAGGTCGCCGCGCATGTGCGTGCGGTCGTGGATGATGTCCCACATCACGAACGTCTGCTCGATGAGGGACTGGTCGTCGAGAAGCCGTGCCGCGTCATCCGGCAGATCGAGCTTCGTGATGTCGGATGCCGCCCGCACGACGACCCGGTAGCGCGCCGCCTCGCGGTCCTGGAAGATCGCGCCCCAGGTGAACTTCGGGAGCTCCCTCATCGCGATGGTCTCGGGGAACAGCACCGCGGAGTTGGTGTCGTACCCGCTCGTGAAGTCGACGAGGCGCAGCGAGACGAACAGCTTGTTGCCGTAGTCGGTGCGCTCCAGTTCGGCGACGAACTCCGGCCAGATGGTCTCGACGATCAGCGCCTCGAGGTGTCGGTCAGTCGAGCCGTTCTGGGTGTACATCGGGAACACGACGAGGTGGCGCAGCCCGTCGATGCGGTGCTGCTGCGGCTGGAAGGCGGCGAGTGCGTCGTAGAAGTCCGGAATGCCGAAGCCGGCTTCCGCCCAGCGTCGCAGATCTGCGCGCACAGCGGCGAGGTAGTCGGCGTCGTGCGGGAAGAGCGGGGCGAGGTCGTCGAGTGACGCCACGATGGTGTCGACGTGGGTGGCGGCATCCGCGTGGCAGGCGGCATCCGGAATGGAGCCGTCCTTGATCTGGTCGGCCTGGATGCTCGTGGCCGCAGCCTTCAAGGCGAGCCAGGCTGGATCGGTGGCAATGGTCGCGAGACGAGCGGTGGCGTCGGCGTCGAGGGCCTCTGCCGTGTGTTCCGTGGTGGGGAGGATGATGGACACGACGAACCTCCTCGGTTGATAGTCGTTGCGTCTTCTTCGAGACTAACGACGAGGATCGGGGTCGAGTTTGCCGATGTGCCTCGCTGCCTTGCGTCTATCAGCGATGCGGCGCAACGTTCTTGCGTCACTGCTCCCCGCTCCCGCCCCGCCCCCGCTGGTCGAGTAGCGCCGCCGCAGGCGACGCGTATCGAGACCCGCGCCACTGCAGACGAACGCAGGTGGGTCTCGATACGCGAACAGCTTCGCCGTGCGCTACTCGACCAGCGGGGGCTCGATCGGGTACTCGGCGTAGGCGAAGCGGGTGCCGTCGGGCGACCAGCTCGACACGTTCATCGTGCCCTGACCGCCGAACAGGTCGACGAGCACGCTGGGCTCGCCACCCTCGGGGTCGATGCGACGCAGCTGCACGTGCTCGTTGGCAGGATGCCCGAGCACGCCCGGCACGAAGCTCACGTACACGAGGTCGCGGCTGGTGGGTGAGACGTGCGGGAACCAGTTGACGCGCTCGTCGAACGTGAGCTGCTCGACCGCCGCGCCGTCTGGGCGGCAGCGGAAGAGTTGCGCGTGACCTGCGGCATCCGACTCCCGTTCGGAGTTGAAGTAGATCCATTCGCCGGTCGGATCGAACTCGGCACCGTCGTGGGGCTTGTCGGAGAACGTGAGCTGCGTGTCATCCGTGCCGTCGACGCCGATC
>DASZMW010000373.1:0-6098 GCA_035551735.1 Humibacter sp.
GCGATGCGGGATTCCTGCCCGAGTGCGGCCGTGATGGCGTCGTCGAACCGGTTCAGCCGCGTCGCGTTGACGTCCTCGACGCTGGGCAGCTGCATCTGTGTCAGCGGTTGGCGGGTCGCCTTCTCGATCGCGGTCAGCATCCGTCGCTCGCGAGGGGTGACGAAGCTGATCGCGTCACCCGTGCGCCCGGCACGCCCGGTGCGGCCGATGCGGTGCACATACGACTCGGTGTCGATCGGGATATCGAAATTGACCACGTGGCTGATGCGGTCGACGTCGAGGCCGCGCGCAGCGACATCCGTTGCAACGAGGATGTCCAGCTTGCCGGTCTTGAGTTGGTTCACGGTGCGTTCGCGCTGCGCCTGCGCGACATCGCCGCTGATCGCCGCTGCGGAGTAACCGCGAGCGCGCAGCTTCTCGGCGAGCGTCTCCGTCTCGCTCTTGGTGCGCACGAACACGATCATGCCCTCGAAATTCTCGACCTCGAGGATGCGCGTGAGTGCGTCGACCTTCTGCGGGTACGACACGACCAGGTAGCGCTGCGTCGTGTTCGCCGACGTCGTCGTCTTGCGCTTGATCGTGATCTCGTCGGGATCGTGCAGGTATTTCGCGGAGATGCGCCGGATCTGCGCCGGCATGGTGGCCGAGAACAGGGCCACCTGCTTCTCCTCCGGGGTACGCGCCAGGATCGTTTCGACATCTTCGGCGAAGCCCATCTTGAGCATCTCGTCCGCCTCGTCGAGCACGAGGAACTTCAGCTCGCTGAGGTCAAGGGTGCCCTTCTCGAGGTGGTCCATGATGCGCCCTGGTGTGCCGACCACGATCTGCACGCCGCGTCGGAGGGCAGACAGCTGGGTGCCGTATCCCTGACCCCCGTAGATCGGCAGCATGCGCACGCCGTGCAGGTGCGTCGCGTAGGCCTCGAAGGCTTCACTCACCTGGAGGGCCAGCTCACGGGTGGGGGAGAGCACGAGCGCCTGCGGTGTCTTCTGCGCAGGATCGAGGCGTGACAGGATCGGCAACGCGAACGCCGCCGTCTTGCCGGTGCCGGTCTGGGCGAGTCCGATGACGTCGCGTCCGGCCATCAGCGGAGGGATCGTCGCGGCCTGGATCGCCGATGGCGTCTCGTAGCCGACGTCCTTCACCGCTTTCAGAACGGCGTCGCTGAGGCCGAGTTCGGCGAACGTCGGTTCGGGGGGAGCGTCTGATTCAGGGGCTGGCGACGTCATACGCCAAAGGTAGTCGCCGCAGGGTCGCAAAGGATGTGTGCCGAGCGGGGTTCCGCGTTACGCGGGAATCGTCCGCGTTCGCCGTTCGTCCCACGGCAGGGTCCATCCGAGTGCATCGAACAGCCCGTCGAGCACCATTGCGGTGAAGCCCCACACCACGGCGCCGTCGACATCGAAGGCCGGCGTGGTGAATCGTGCGCTCCCTCGCTCGACGACGGAAGTGAAGCGGATGGCCGGGTCGAGAAGGTGGGTGACCGGCACCTGCCACAGTTTCGTCGTCTCGGCGCTGTCGATCGGTTGCAGCGGCGAAGGCGTCGGCCACCATCCGATCACCGGGGTGACGAGGTGATCGCTTGCCGGAAGCGGCACGTCGGGCAGTGTGGCCAGCACGTCGACGGCCGAGGGGTCCACGCCGGTCTCCTCCGCGGCCTCGCGCAGAGCAGTCTCCTGCGGCCCGGAGTCGGCGGGTTCGCGCCGCCCGCCGGGGAAGGACACTTGCCCTGCATGATCGCGCAGCGTGCCAGCACGCAGTTGGAGCAGAACGTTGAGATCGTCCGGCAGCCACACCCGCTGCCGCGCTGCCCCGGCGTGCGATGGTGCTGGGTCCGATGCGCGCGGACTGAACAGGATGAGCACGGATGCGGGTCGGGTTGCCGGCAAGCCACGCAGCGCTGCGGGCGGAGGCAGGCGCCGGATGCCGTCGGTGAGCGACCGCAACTGCTCGAGGGCATCCTGTTGCACAGAAGCGCTCAGCGGATCGCTCTCACCGGACATCCAGCCAGTATGGCCCGTGACACCGCTCAGCCGCCGATGTCGACGAGCGCCGGCGCTCAGGTAGAGGGACGCAACCGAGGCAGCACCGCACCACCGGCGCGGTCCAGCACTGCGAGCATCCCGGTGGCGCGTCCCGCCCAGGCCAGCAGCGTGTACACGGCCGGTGTCACGAGCACCGCATAAACGACCGCGGCCGTGACGTCACCTGGGTAATGGGCGCCGAGGTAGACGCGGGCGATGGCGATGCCGGCGGTCGCCAGCACACCGAGAGTCACGGCGATCCACGCGCTTCGGCGTGCGCGCAGCAGCAAGATGAAGGCGACCGTCGTCGCGGCCACGAAGGTCACGTGTCCGCTCGGAAAGCTCGGGTCGACGTCGAAACCGCCGACGTTGTGCACGAGTTCAGCGACGGGCGGGCGAGGCCGGTCGACGATGTACTTGATCACATCCGATCCCAGCCAGGTCACGGCGATCGTTGCGGCGACGAAGATGCCTGTGCCGAGGCTGCGCGAGACGAGCGCGACGACGATGGCGATCAGGACGCCGAGGATGATGGCCCTGGTCGGGGCGACGATCCACGTCGCGGCGAGCGACAGCACGTCGGCGAGGTGCGATGGCGAACCGTTGAGCGTGAGGAGCCCGGAGAAGTCGGCCCGCGTCAGTGCTGCGCTGTGCGTCAGGACTAGCCCGGCCGCGATCACGATGGCGAGGCCGACGACGCCGAGCACGATGGCGAGAATCGGATGCCGCAGAGGAACGACGAGCTGATCGGCCCTGCTCGCGCGGCGCCGCGTGTGGCCCACCGGGTCGGTCGTCTGCTGCGAGGTCTCCGTCATGTCGTCGCCTTCCGTTGCCCGAACCTGAGGCGGGCATCGTCCTGATTCTTCGTTGTGCGCGCTGAGATCTCGCCAAGATCGCGCGGCGTTGCCTGGAAGTATGCTCAGCATCGCCCGTTCACGCGAAGGCTCCCTGTCGTTCACCGCTGTCGACCGAGCGGCTCGTAGCGTTGAAAGGATGACTCCCGCCGCGTCTGATCGCACGTTTCGCCCGGACATCCAGGGGATGCGCGCGCTCGCGGTGCTCGCGGTCGTCGCCAACCATGCAGGGCTCCCGTTCGCCACCGGCGGGTTCGTCGGCGTCGACGTGTTCTTCGTGATCTCGGGGTACCTGATCACCGCGCAGCTGGTACGGGAGCACCAGGGGACCGGGCGTGTGCGGTTCGCGGCCTTCTACGGGCGGCGCGCGCGGCGCATCCTGCCCGCGTCATTCGCTGTGCTCGCGGTGACCGTCGTCACTGCGATGCTCTGTGTTCCCCCGGCGCTGCGTCCGCAGGTGCTCAGCGATGCGATCGCCACGGCGCTCTATTTTCCGAATCTCGCGTTTGCCGCGCAGCAGACCGACTACCTGGCGAACACGACGCCGTCGGTGCTGCAGCACTACTGGTCGCTCGGTGTCGAGGAGCAGTTCTACCTGGTGTGGCCTGCCCTGCTCGTCGCAGTGCTGGCGCTTGCCGGCTTGGTCGTTCGAAGGGCCGGGAGACGGATGCCTGCCCCGGCGCCCGCGCTGCGCCTCATCGTGGTCATCGTGTTATCGATGTTGCTCCTCGCATCCCTCGTCACGTGCATCGTGCAGACCTCCACCGACGAGCCGCTGGCGTTCTTCTCACCGTGGACGCGTGCGTGGGAGTTCGGTGCGGGTGCCCTGGCAGCGCTCGCTGTCGGGCATCATGAGCACCCAGTCCGTCCGCCGTCACGGCTGCGAGAGACGTCCGCAGCCGTGCTCGCCTGGGCGGGACTGGCCGTCATCGTCGGATGCTGCGTGCTCTACACGGCGGCTACGGTGTTCCCCGGCGTCGCCGTGGTCGCGCCGGTGCTCGGGGCCGTGGCGATGATCGTCGGAGGACGCAATGCTCCTCGCTTCGGACCGAACCGCATGCTCGCGCTCCGGCCGGTGCTGTTCATCGGCGCTATCTCGTACTCGCTCTATCTGGTGCACTGGCCGGTGCTCGAGCTGGTGCAGGCATCCGTGGGCTACGAGCATCCCATGCCCCTGTGGGCGACGACCGTGCTCGCCGCCGCGTCTGTGCCGATTGCCTGGCTGCTGTACCGCTTCGTCGAGGAGCCCTCGCGCCGCTCCCGCCGCTTCGTGGCCGTGCGGCCTCGACGCACGCTCATCGCGGCCCTGGGCAGCAGCGTCGTGCTGGTCGGCGCGTGCGTGCTGGCGCTCGCCGTGACGAGCGCGACGCCGCTCGCGTCCGGCCGCGTCGCGGCATCCGTCGCTCCGAGCGCTCCACCGGTGGAGACGGCGTATGTTCCCACGAATCTGACGCCCGATCTGCAGCACGCGACCGACGACGATCCCGCGCTCTACTCCGATTCGTGCGAGCTGGATTCGAAGGCCTCCGTGCCGCATCCCTGCACCTTCGGCTCCGGCGAGCAGACGATCGCGCTCTTCGGCGACTCGCACGCGGCGCAGTGGTTCCCCGCGCTGAGACGTGTCGCGGCGGGGGCAGGCTACAGCCTGGTCACGCAGACCAAGAGCGGATGCCCCGCCGCCGCGGTCGAAGTCGACTACAAGGGCGCGCCCTATACATCGTGCGACGCGTGGCGCGCGAGCGTGATCGCTCAGCTGCAGGCGGATCCGCCCGACGTGATCGTGCTCGCCGACTACGTCGATCCGGTGTTCGAGCACGCCGGTGACGAGGCATCCCAGTGGGAGCGCGGCATGAGGAGCACGATCGAAGCGCTCGCTCCGCACGCGAAGGTGGTCGTGCTCGCGGACACGCCCGACATGGGTACGAGTCCCGTCGCGTGCCTCAGCGCCCATTTGACGTCCGCGGATGCCTGCGCTCGGCGCGCCTCAGTCGTGTTGGATTCTGCGACGCGCGACGCCCAGAAGCGCACGGCCGCGGCCCTCGGCGTGCCGATGATCGACCTCAACGACTACCTGTGCGACACCATCTGTCCGGCGATCATCGGCGACACGCTCGTCTACCGGGACTCGCACCATCTGACCGCCACATTCGCTGCCGAGCTCGCGGGCCCCCTCGGTCGCAGGCTCGCACCGTTGTTGTGAGGCCGTCGGGCCGATGCAGGATTCGTCAGGAGCGTGGACTGATCGACCGTCACCGTTCACTCGGTCAGACGGGCGGAAGGAATCGAGGCGAGCAGCGCACGTGTCGCCTCATCGAGTCGTCGAGCATCCCCCGGATCGAGGGTTCTGAGAGTGAGAGGAACGGCCTTGCCGCGATCGACCGCGCTGAGCGGAACGGTAGGCGGCCCATCGATGAAGTCGTGAATCGGGGCGATGGAGTCCGCGATGGGGCGCGCCGAGATACGTGCGGCGGCGCGGATCGACGTGCGCAGCGCGATGGGAAGCATGCTGAGATCGCCACTCTTAGTGAATCCTGGGTGGTAGAGCACGGAGCGAACGTGATCTTCGGGGTCGTACGCGAGGGTCACGCCGAGCAAGTCATTCGCGCGGCCGGCCTGCAGCTGCGCCGTCATCATGCCGTAGTCGTGCTGCAACTGCAGATCGTCCCAGTGGATCCCGCCCTTCGTCATCCCCACTCCCGCCACGTTGATGATCACGCCGCTGCCGCTCCGGCCGAGCAGGGGAGCAAGACCGTGGCTGAGCAGGTAGCGGCTGAGGTAGTAGAGCGCGAAAGTCTGCTCGAGGCCCTCTGCGGTCGTGGTCCTGACGGGAGCCTGCCGGTTGGCGAAAAGCGCAAGTGCGTCGATGTCGTGGTAGCGCTCGGCGATGTCGTCGACGACGGCACGGTTCTGCGCGATGGACGACAGGTCTGCCCTGAGGAATTCGATCTGGCCGGCAGCGCAGACACGCTCGGATTCGGCGAGCAACTCGTGTCCCTTGGCGGCGTTGCTTCCGATGGCGATCACGCTGTCACCTCGTCTGACACGGGCGAGTGCGAGGGCTCGCCCCATGCCGTCGGTGCCTCCGCTGATGACGACGGTCTTCGGATGTCCTGAGCGGTTCGACTGGTTCACAATGGTCCTCGGGTGGTTACGGTTGGTATGCACACCATCATTAGTAACCATGGACCGGAGTGGAAGAAGGCAGTTCGATGTCAGCTAC
>DASZMW010000374.1:0-2785 GCA_035551735.1 Humibacter sp.
CACCGTCGTCGAGCCGACGGCGACGAGCGTTCCCTTTCTGCCGCTGCCCGCCAGGCTGCGCGGACTCGCCGGTGGTCATCAGTCGTCGCGCCCCGGCGACGGAGGAGAGTTCCGCGACATCCATCCGTTCGCCGCTGGAGACCGCCTGAGGCGCATTGACTGGAAGGCGACGGCACGTCTCGCCCGTCGACCCGGCGACCTGTTCGTGCGACGTACCAATGCGACGTCCGACGCGGATGTCGCGATCGTCTTCGACGACGCAGACGACGTCGGCGAGGCGGTCGCCGAATGGACGTTGGGCGACCCGACCTTGAGCGGAACCACCTCGCTGGATGTCGCGCGCGACGCCGCCTGGAGCCTCGCATCCGCCTACCTCGAAGCCGGCGACGCGGTCTCGTTCCAGGTACTCTCGCGCACCAGGGGAGCCGTACCGCGCGGCGGGGGAGGGCGGCAGCTCGAGCGGCTCAAGGCCGCCATCGCCCAGACGTCGCCACATCCTAGGCTTCTGAGCAGAGCCCGAACGCCGCTGGTCGCGCCGGGTGCCCTGATCGTGCTGGTCTCCAGCTTTCTCGAGCGGGACGCCGTACGGTTGGCAGCCTTGTGGCGCGCTGCCGGGCACCGAGTGCTCGCAATCGACACGCTCCCACGTCTGAACTCCGGCGGCTTGAACCGCAGGCAGCTCCTCGCGCTCCGTGTGGTTCTCGGTCTGCGTGACGAGCGCCTCCACGAGTTGCGCGCGATCGGTGTCGACGTATTGGCGTGGGATACCGCCCACACCGAACTGCGCGCCGGGCTGCGCACGCTGGCGACGCCGAGGCGGGCATGAGCGACCGACTTCACGCCAGGGTCTCGGCTGGAGTCGTCATCCCCGGCCTCTCGCCACGGCTCGCCGGAGCGCTGATCGGATGCGCCGCGGCATTCACGATGATGCCGGAGCCGTTCTCCTACATCGCCTCGGTGCTGGCGCTGGTTGGCGCGCTGTTCCCCTCGACGCTCGCCACCTGGGGATGCGCGCTCGCGCTCGGGCTGACGCAACTCGCCCGTACGCCCGACGCGGGGGACTGGCGCCCGTACGTCACCCTCGCGGTCGTGCACCTGCTGCACGTGATCGGCGCGCTCGCGCTCATCGTCGAACCGGGCGGCTCGCTGCAGGTGCGCGGGCTGCTGCGTCCACTCCGTCGCTGGCTCGTCTTGCAGCTGCCGGCGCAGGCGGTGCTGGCCCTCGTACTGGTGCTTTCCGGCACGAACGCGCCGAGAGGGCTTCCGGTAGCAGGAGTTTTCGCCGTCATCGCTGCAGCGTGCGTCGGGGCGATCGTGGTGCTCACGCTCCGGCGGCGCTGATCTTGGCCGCGTGCTCGCGGTACATCACCGCGTGCTCGACGAGATCCGATCGGCCGGTCTCGACAGCTCGCTCGTCGGTGAAATCGGCGAGTTCTCGCAGCTTCGCCACCATCGCGGCGAACACCTCTTCCTGGGTTGCGGTTCCCCCGTAGGTCTCCAGCAGCAGTGCGAGCCGCCGCATTCGCTCTTGCCCCTCTGGCACCTCAGGCGTGTCCGGCTCGTCGAGGTAGGGGACGAGCCGGTACGCGAGGTAGGCGATATCCAGCACCCGCGGACCGGGCGACATCGTGTCGAAGTCGATGACGCCCGTCAGCTCCGGCTCGTCGCCCTCCAGGTCGAAGACCAAGTTGTACTGGGCGAAATCGTTGTGGCAGACCACCTCCGCCGGATCGTGCGAAGGCAGACGCCAGACCGCATTCACCGGTGAGAAGCCTGCCGTCGAGTCGTGCCAGGCGCGGAGCATCCGTGCCGCTTGAACGAGTACGTCATCGCGCCACACCCATGACGGCATCGGATAGACGGGGACGTGGCCCACAAGGTACGACACGATCTCTCTGCCGTCGGCCGAGGTGCCGAGCGGCTCAGGGATGCCCGCCATCCCCGACGAACGGGCGTGTCGCAGCACGGCGTGCACGGTCTGCGTCCAGGGTCCGCCTTCCCGAAGCACTGTGTCGCCCCGCCTGCTCACCGGCGTCACGTTGCCGCCCGTGAGGGGCACTTCCGTCATGAGTTCGTCTTCGCGTTCGAAATCACCATCTGCCATTGCCGCCACCCGGGCACGTTAGCGCCCGCCTGCGACAGTGGAGGGCCGCTCGGCACGTTCTGCCGGCGGCGCACTGTTCGCCGTCGGCGGATGTCGGTGGCTCTCCGTAGACTTCTTGGGTGTCGATCTCGAAAGTGGAAGCCCACTCGAAACTCAGCGTTCGTGGCGCGCGCGTACACAATCTGCGCAACATCGACATCGAGATTCCGAGGGACTCGCTCGTGGTCTTCACGGGGCTGTCGGGGTCGGGCAAATCGTCGCTCGCCTTCGACACGATCTTCGCCGAGGGTCAACGTCGCTACGTCGAATCTCTGTCCGCCTACGCGAGGCAGTTCCTCGGCCAGGTCGATCGCCCCGACGTCGACTTCATCGAGGGCCTGAGCCCCGCCGTCTCGATCGATCAGAAGTCGACCAACCGCAACCCGCGGTCGACCGTGGGAACGATCACCGAGATCTTCGACTACATGCGTCTGCTCTGGGCGCGCATCGGCGTGCCGCACTGCCCGATCTGCGGCCAGGTCATCCAGCGTCAGACCGTGCAGCAGATCGCCGACCAGCTGATGGAACTCGAGACCGGCACCAGATATCTCGTGCTCAGCCCCGTCGTGAAGCAGAAGAAGGGCGAGTTCGTCGACCTGTTCGCGGAGCTGTCAGCGGCCGGCTACTCACGTGCGCTGGTGG
>DASZMW010000375.1:0-8013 GCA_035551735.1 Humibacter sp.
TCAGGCGCCGCTCGATCGTGTGCCGCATCTCGTTCGTCCACGGCTCCGCTCCGAGAATCGCGACGCGCAGGCTCGTGGCGCGAGGGTCGATTCCGGCGGTCTCCATCGCGTCCGCGATCGTGAGCAGGTAGCTCGGGGTGCACATGATGGCATCCGGCTCGAAGTCGTTGATCAGTTGCACCTGCCTGGCGGTCTGGCCACCGGAGACCGGGATGACCGTGGCCCCGAGCCGCTCGATGCCGGCGTGCGCGCCGAGGCCGCCGGTGAAGAGGCCGTAGCCGTAGGCGTTGTGCACCTTCATGCCGGGACGCACGCCGGATGCCCGCAACGACCTCGCCACGAGATCGGCCCAGCGATCCAGATCCCCTGTCGTGTAGCCGACGACCGTCGGCCGTCCGGTCGTGCCGCTGGAGGCGTGGATGCGTGCCACCTGCGACATCGGAACGGCGAACATGCCGAACGGATACGTCTCACGAAAATCCGCCTTCGTGGTGAACGGGAGCAGGTGAACATCCTCGAGCGAGCGGATGTCCGTGGGCGCGAAGCCGGCTTCGTCGAGCTTGCGCGTGTACAGCGGCACGTTCTCGTACGCGTGCCGAACGGTCCACTGCAGGCGTTTCAGCTGCAGTGCCTCGAGCTCGGCACGGCTCATGCGCTCTTCGAGATCGAGATCGAGATCGGTGGTTGGGGCTGGTGCGTGTGTCGTCATCGACATCGACCTCTCCTGATTGTCGGGCGGCCGCTCAGGCAGTGGGCGGAGTACGGCGGGTGGTGATGGAGCGGCCGCGGAACTCGGCGACGGCGTCGCCGGTCTCGTCGACGATGCTCACGTCGTAGAGCCCGGTGCGACCGCTGAGTACGCGTCTGCGCGCCGTCGCGGTGAGCACGGCGCCCGAGGTGGTGGACTTCAGAAAGGTGATGTCTGCGCCGGCGGCGACCGTGACGTTCTCGTCCTCGTTGCAGGCGATCGCGAATGCGGTGTCCGCCAGCGCGAAGACCAGGCCGCCGTGGATGATGTCGAAACCGTTCAGCATCTCGTCGCGCACGGGCATCCGCACGACCGCGTAACCGGCCTCGTCGGCCAGCACTTCCATGCCCAGGGATGCCGAGGCGCGATCGCGTCGCATCATCGTCTGACTGCTCATTCCATGCTCCTCGTCGAACACTGAACGTCCCGACACCGAGCGACGGTTGTCGGCCTTCCGGCACCGACTATATACTAACTGAACGACCGGTTAGTAATGAATGGAGTCGACGATGACGACAGCCGAAGCCTCTGCGCCGACACCGGAGGAGCTCGAGTTCCAGCGTCTGATCGACGAAGACTCCCGGGTGGAGCCGACCGATTGGATGCCGGATGCCTACCGCAAGACGCTCGTGCGCCAGATCTCCCAGCACGCCCACTCCGAGATCATCGGCATGCAGCCTGAGGGCAACTGGATCACCCGTGCGCCGAGCCTGAAGCGCAAGGCCATCCTGATGGCCAAGGTGCAGGACGAGGCCGGACACGGGCTCTACCTCTATTCGGCGGCTCAGACACTGGGCACCACCCGCGACACCATGTACGAGCAGCTGCTCAGTGGTGCGGCGAAGTACTCGTCGATCTTCAACTACACGACTCCCACGTGGGCCGACATGGGATCGATCGGATGGCTCGTCGACGGTGCGGCGATCTGCAATCAGGTGCCGCTGTGCCGGGCATCCTATGGTCCGTACGGCCGAGCGATGGTGCGCATCTGCAAGGAGGAGTCGTTCCACCAGCGCCAGGGCTTCGAGATCTTGCTGACGCTGATGCGCGGGAGCGACGAGCAGCGCCGCATGGCGCAGGAGTCGGTGAACCGCTGGTACGCGCCGGCGTTGATGATGTTCGGCCCTCCTGACGGGGAGTCGCCCAACTCGCAGCGCAGCATGGCCTGGAAGATCAAGCGGTTCAGCAATGACGATCTGCGGCAGCGATTCGTCGACATGATCGTGCCGCAGGCCGAAGTGCTGGGCGTGACGCTGCCCGATCCCGACCTCGGCTGGAACGAGGAGCGCGGTCACAACGACTTCGGTGAGTTGGACTGGAACGAGTTCAACGAGGTGCTGGCCGGTCGCGGTCAGGCCAACACGATTCGCATCGCCAACCGCAGGGCTGCCCACGAAGAGGGCGCCTGGGTGCGCGAGGCAGCACGGGCGTACGCGGCCCGTGAGGATGCCGACCGCTCGGCGCTGCTGGAAAAGGTCGCCTGATGGCCGAGTCAGAGAAACGGGCGCCGAGCGTGGAGGCGGGGACGCGCGAGACGTGGCCGCTCTGGGAGGTCTTCATCCGCTCGTCGCGCGGACTGTCGCACGTGCACGCTGGGTCGCTGCACGCGCCGGATGCCGTGATGGCCGTTCGCAACGCCCGCGACCTCTACACGCGGCGCGGCGAAGGCGTCTCAATCTGGGTCGTGCCGTCCGAGCAGATCACCACGTCGGACGTGGATGCGCGCGGCGGCTTCTTCGAGTCGGCGGAGGGCAAGGAATTCCGCCACGCCACGTACTACACCGCGTCAGAAGAGGTGCCGCACCTGTGAAGCACACGAATCGCGCAGTCTCGACCGCCGTGTCGGCCGAGGTGATCGAGCGCGAACTGGCAGACGGCCTCGACCGACCGGGCGGCGACGTCGCACGGTATGCGCTCGGCCTCGGCGACGACGCCCTGATTCTCGCCCAGCGGCTGGGCGAGTGGATCGCGCACGCCCCTGAGCTCGAAGAGGATGTCGCGCTCGGCAACATCGGCTTGGATCTGCTCGGCCACGCGCGGTCGTTCCTGACCTACGCAGGCTCCGCCTGGGACAAGAGCGAGGACGATCTCGCGTACTTCCGCGACGAGCAGGAGTTCTGCAACCACCAGCTCTTCGAGCGCCCGAACGGCGACTTCGCGCACACCATCGCCAGGCAGCTGATCGCCTCGGTGTACTTCGACGCGTTGTACCGGCGGCTGCAGGCATCCGACGACGCAACACTCGCCGCGATCGCGGCCAAGGCGCTGAAGGAGGTCGACTACCACGTCGACCACAGCGTGCAGTGGGTGCGCAGGCTGGGAGGAGGCACGGATGTCTCCCACGAGCGCATGCAGGCCGGTCTCGACGCGATGTGGCCGTTCGTCGACGAGCTGTTCCGCGCCGACGAGTCGGTCGCCGCACTTGGCCCTGTGGCCGTGCCACCGGAGAGTTTGCGCGAGACGTTCGAGCGCACGGTTCCCGCGATCATCACCGCATCCGGACTGCAGGTGCCGCAGGTGCAGCCGGCACGCGGTGGAGGACGTGACGGCATGCACAGCGAAGCGTTCGGGCACCTGGTCGCGGAGATGCAGGTGCTCGCGAGACAGCATCCGGGGGCGACATGGTGACCGCGACGATCCAGCAAACCACGGAGCAGCAAACCACGGAGCAGCGAAACGAAGAACAGCGGGTCTGGGCGCTCGCCGCGACCGTGTGCGACCCGGAGGTGCCGGTGTTGACCATCGAAGATCTCGGCGTTCTGCGGTCCGTCCGCGTCGGGGCGCCGGATGATGGCAAAGCCGTAACGGTCGAGATCACGCCGACCTACTCGGGATGCCCCGCCGTCGACGCGATTCGCGACGACATCGTGAGCACGCTGAACGGCGCAGGCTATGCGCACGTGACCGTGCGCACGGTGCTGGCGCCCGCCTGGACCACCGACTGGATGAGCGACGCAGGCAAGGCGAAACTCGAAGCCTTCGGTATTGCGCCTCCCGGTGCGCGAAGGGACGGCCGGGTCGGACTCGGGCTGGGCATCCGCTGCCCGCACTGCGGATCGTTGCACACCCGCGAGCTCTCCCACTTCGGCTCGACCTCATGCAAAGCGCTCTACGTCTGCCAGCGTTGCCAGGAGCCCTTCGACTACTTCAAGGCCCACTGATGCCCCAGCTCCCTGAGCGAGCGAAGCGAGTCGAAGGGCCGTCCGTCTCCTCGGCACCGCTCCCGTCCCAGTCCAGGCGTCGGGGCGCGTTCCACACGCTCGAGGTCGCCGGAGTGCGCACGCTGACTCCTGATGCCATCGAGGTCACGTTCGCCGTGCCCGACGAGCTCGCGCACGCATACGACTACGAGCCGGGTCAGTACATCGCGATCCGCATGCAGATCGGCGACGACGTGCTGCGGCGCAGCTACTCGATCTGCCAGGCGCCCGCGCCCGGCGAGCTCAAGGTGGCGATCAAACGCGACCTAGGCGGCGTCTTCTCCGGCTGGGCGTTGGAGAGTCTCGCGCCGGGCATGAGCCTCGACGTGATGAGTCCGGAGGGCCGGTTCACGTCGCAGGTGCTGTTGGAGCGGCCCGGACACTACGCGGCGATCGCGGCCGGCAGCGGCATCACTCCGGTGATCGCGCTTGCGCAGAGCGTGCTGGCGGCATCGGAGAGCAACCGGTTCTCGCTTGTCTACTCGAACCGCACGGCGATGGACACGATGTTCGTCGACGACCTCGCGGACCTGAAGGACAGATATCCGTCGCGCCTCGCGCTCTATCACGTGCTCACCAGGGAGCGGCGGAGTTCCGAACTGCTCAGCGGGCGGTTGGATGCCGGCAAGCTGGCACAGATCCTCGACGCGCTCGTGCCGGTGGATGATGTGGACGAGTGGTTCTTCTG
Organism: Humibacter sp.; assembly: GCA_035551735.1. Classification (GTDB taxonomy): domain Bacteria; phylum Actinomycetota; class Actinomycetes; order Actinomycetales; family Microbacteriaceae; genus Humibacter. Next base: position 4,637 of record DASZMW010000375.1, read on the forward strand.
CGGTCCGTTCGAGCTCGTGCAGCTGTGTCGCGACACACTTGCCGGGTGTGGGGTGCCCGCCGAGCGCATCCGTTACGAGCTGTTCACGACCGGGGAGCCGGGCGCGCCGGCACCTCAACGGGGACGTCCGATCGCGGTCGACCCTGGCGACGACGTGTGCACCATCTCGTTCCGGCTCGACGGCACGACGTCGACCGTGACGAGTGCCGTGCACTCGCAGGAGAGCATCCTGAACGCGGCGCTGCGGGTGCGCGGCGATGTGCCGTTCGCGTGCGCGGGCGGAGTGTGCGGCACATGCCGCGCGGTGCTACGCAAGGGAACCGTCGACATGGTGGAGAACTACGCGCTGGAGCCCGACGAACTCGAGCGCGGCTACGTGCTCACCTGTCAGTCGATTCCCACGAGTGAGGCGGTCGAGGTGGACTACGACGCGTGACGCGCTCCTGGTGGCCTCGCGCTGGCGCCAGGAGTGGACCTCTTCGCCAAAACGGCGTGTTGCAAAATACGTATTTTGCAACACGCGCTCGGAAGGTCACACCGGAGCCGCGGAACCGCCTGAATCGCTAGAACCGCTGAACCGCTGAACCGCTGAATCGCTGAATCGCTGAATCGCCGCAGTAGACCGCCCAATCGAGAGGACCCCACCATGTCGATCCGCACCGAGCGCAACGGCGACGTCGTCGAGGTCGTGCTCGACTGGCCCGAGAAGCTCAACTCGCTTGATCTCGACGCGCTCCTCGAGCTCGATTCGGCGCTCGGGAGTGTCGAGGGCGCCAGGGCGCTGGTGCTGCGCGGCGAAGGCAGGGCCTTCTGCGCCGGACGCGACGTCTCGCACGTCGACCCAGCGACGGATGACGCGCGCGGCTACCTCGACACCCTCACCGCATTGCTCCACAGGCTCGCCGAGTTCACCGCGCCCACCTTCGGCGTGGCGACCGGAGCCTGCCTCGGCGTCGGGCTCGGGCTGCTCATCGCGACGGACGTGGTCTACGTCGCCGACACGGCGAAGATCGGATCCCCGTTCGCCGGTCTGGGAGCCGCGCTCGACTCGGGCGGGCACGCGCTCTTCGTGGAGCGGCTCGGCACGCACCGGACGCTCGACCTCATCTACACGGGCGAGCTGATGAGCGGAGCGGATGCCGTGACATCCGGCCTCTTCAGCCGCGTCGTGCCCGCCGACGACGTGCTTGCGTTCACCCGCGAGAAAGCCGCGGCGGTGGCGGCGGGACCGACGGCCGCGTTCGTCGCAGAGAAGCGTCTCGTCGCGCGACTGCGGGACGAACGCATCGGTCTCTGGGATTCGATCGCGGACGAGACGGATGCCCAGGTCGCATTGTCGGCGACGGCGGACTATGCGGAGGGGTTCGCCGCGTTCCGGGAGAAGCGCGGGCCAGGCTTCACCGGGCGGTGAGGTTCGCCGGGCGCGTCAGCGCCCGCTGAGCGCGGCGACCAGTGGCGCGAGCCGCTGTGCGTACTCCTCGGACAGCGTGATGAAGGACACCCCGGTGGCGGCACGCAGGGCGAGCAGTGCGTCGGCGTCGCGCGACGGGTCGCCCGACAGCATCCCGACCGCTCCCGAGTCACGGAGCAGCTGGGGAGTGATGCCTGCGGTTCGTCGAAGCCACTCGGGCACGTCGTCCCGGACGCCGACGACCTGAAGGGAAAGCTGAAGCGGCGGCCGCTCGGCCGGGGTCGCCTCCCGCACTCGCATGGCCGTCGCGGCGACCGCACCCAGGTCTGCGGTGGGGGCGAGGGGGAGCGCGACGGAGTGGGCGTGCTTTCCGGCGAGGCGGAGCATCCGGTCGCCGGACGCCGCGAGCGTGATCGGAACGGCGGAGCCGAACGCGGCCCGCGTCGCCTCGAGCACGGCCTGTACGCGGTCGACCCGATCGCGGGCCGAGCCCCACGGCACGTTCAGCGCCGCGGCATCCTGCTCGGCCTGGGGACGCCCTGCACCCAGGCCCAGCTCGAAGCGTCCGTTCGACAATTCCACGAGGGCGCGGATTTCGCGCACGGTGTGTTCTGGAGTGCGCAGCGGGGCCGCGAGCACCCACGTGCCGAGGTGCAGCGTGTTTGTCGTGACCGCGGCGGCCGCCAGCGCGGGGAACGGCGACGGCGTGTACAGGGTGTCGGGCACGAGCAGAGCGGAGTACCCGGCGCCCTCGAGTCGCTGTGCGCTCTCGCCCCAGGACCGGGCATCGCCATGAGCTCCACTGACCGCGCCGAATCGGAAAGATGTCATGACCCCAGCATCGTGCGAAGCCGGGTCATTCCGCATCCGCCGACTGGACCATCCGCACTACTCCGCCTGGACGATCGGATCCCGCCGGGTCGTTGGTCAGAGCAGCGCAACCAGAGGCTCCTGCATGCACCTGGCGACATACGTGAGGAATCCGGATGCCACGTCGCCGTCGCACACCCGGTGATCGAAGACGAGCGACAACGTCGCCACCTTGCGCACCGCCAGCTCGCCGTCCACGACCCATGGCCGGTCGATCACCCGGCCGAGTCCGAGCATTGCGGCCTCCGGATGGTTGATGATCGGCGTCGACCCGTCCACCCCGAACGCGCCGTAGTTGTTCAGTGTGAAGGTGCCGCCTGCTAGTGCAGCTGGCGGGTAATCGCCGCGTTCGGCGTGGGTGACAAGGTCGCCGATGGCATCCCGCAGGGTCCCCAGCGACATCGCCTGGGCGTCGTGCACGACGGGGACCATCAGGCCGCGCGACGTCTGCGCCGCCAGCCCCAGGTTCACGGTGGCGTGCTGCACGATCTCACCCGCCGTGTCGTCGACGGACGAGTTCAACGCCGGATACTTCTGCAGCCCGGCGACCACGAACCGAGCGATCAGCACCGTGAGGCTGTAACGCTCGCCGGTGGTCGCCAGAAGCCGCGCCTTCGACCGCACCAGCTCCGTTGCGTCGACGTCGAGCCAGATCGTCGCCTCGGGAATCGTCTGTCGCGACAGCGTGAGGTGGTCTGCGATCAGCTTGCGCATGCCGGTGATCGGAATGCGCAGATCGGATGTCTGCGCCGGCGCCGCGGGCCCGCCCGCCTCGCCGCGTGCCGCGATCGCCGCTTCGACGTCGTCCCGCATCACGAGCGAGCCCGGTCCGCTTCCTGCCAGCTGCGATGCGTCGAAGCCGTTGTCACGCGCACGTTTGCGAACGATCGGAGAGACCACGGGCGAGCGGCGGTCGACATCGAGGAGAGCGGTGGAACCGGTGGCGCTTCCCCCAACCGGCCGCGTCGTCTCGCCGCTGTGCCTGCGTCCGCGGCCGAACCGTCCCCCTGACGGGCGTCCCAGACGTCTCGTCGACTCGGTGACCCCGTAGCCGACCAGAACGGGACCCGAGGCGGACTCTTCCGCGCCGCCGGCA
>DASZMW010000376.1:0-10681 GCA_035551735.1 Humibacter sp.
CCGGCACGTGACCGTCCGCCCCCGACTTGTCGATCGCGTCGTCGCCCTCGACGAGTCCAGAAGGGTCGAGGTTCGCGCCGATCGCCACGAGGGACCGTACCCGCTCCGCGCGATCGAGGGCCAGCAACAAGCCGGCAATGCCGCCGTCGCTGAAGCCGAGCAGGTGGGCGTCCGCCAGGCCGACGGCATCCATGTAGCCGATGATGTCGGTCACGACGCCCTCGAACGTGATCGGCCCCTCGCGGTCCGCGGTGCGACCGTGGCCCGGCCGCTCGGGCGCGTAGACCCGGTAGGCACGCGACAGGTCGTCGATCTGAGTCCGCATCGTCTCGATCGAGCAGTATCCGCCGTGCAGCAGCAGCAAGGGCGGGCCGTTGCCGACCACCTCGTGATACACGTCGACCCCCGACACCGTGATGTAAGCCACGACGCCGCCTACCACTGGCCCGCGCGACGGATGCCCACCGCGAGCATCCGGAAACCGCCGGCCGTCACGCGCGGTGCTCCACACGCGAGAGCACACGCAACGGCAGTGGGTGGTGGCACGCGACCGCTCGCCCGTCCTCCTCTCGCAGCACCGGATGCTCGGTGCGGCAGATCTCGGTCGCGGCGGGACAGCGCGGGTGGAACGGGCATCCGCTCGGTTTGTTCGCGGGGCTCGGCACGTCTCCGGTGAGGACGATGCGCTCGCGTTCCGGCTCAGCCTCGCCGTCGAGCTGCGGGATCGCCGACAGCAGCGCCGCCGTGTAGTGGTGCGCGGGCGACGCGTACAGTTCCCCGGCATCCGCCAGTTCGACGATCTCGCCGAGGTACATCACGGCGACCCGGTCGGACACGTGCTCGACGACGCCGAGGTCGTGCGCGATGAACACGTAGGTCAGCCCGAACTCGTCTTGCAGGTCGGCCAGCAGGTTGAGCACCTGCGCCTGCACCGAGACGTCGAGTGCCGAGACCGGCTCGTCGGCGACGAGCACGCTCGGGTTCAACGCGAGCGCTCGCGCGATCCCGATGCGCTGCCGCTGGCCACCCGAGAACTCGTGCGGGAACCTCCCGGCCATGCTCGCGTCGAAGCCGACGCGCTCGAGCAGGTCGGCCACCCGATTCTGGATCGCCCGCCGATCGCCGGTCTTATGGATGCGCATCGGCTCGGCCACGATGTCGCCAACGCGCATTCGAGGATTGAGAGACGAATACGGGTCCTGGAACACCATCTGCAGCCGGCTCCTTATCGGCCGTAGCTGCCGGCGCGACAACCCCGAGATATCGGTTCCTTCGAACTCAATGGTGCCGCTCGTGACGTCGAGCAACCGGGTGAGGCACTGCCCGAAGGTGGACTTGCCGCATCCTGATTCGCCGACGATCCCGAGCGTCTCGCCCGCCTTGACTTCGAGGCTCACGCCGTCGACGGCCTTGATCGTTCCCCTGTGCCTGCCGCGCAGGGCGAACTGTTTCACCACGTCGTTGGCGCGCAGAATGGTGTCGCTCATGCGATCTCCTCTCGCAGTGACTCCCTGGTGTCACCGGGCAGCCAGCAGGCATCCAGATGGCCCGCCGCGTCTCCGGTGGCACGCAGGGGCGGCATCTCCGAGCACTCGTCCATCGCGAAGCGACATCGGGAGCGGAACGGGCATCCGGTCTGGTCATCGTGCGGCCCGGGCGGCAGCCCTGGAATGGTGGCCAGCCGCCGCCCCCGCTGACCGGGTCGCGGTATAGCGCCGAGCAGACCCCAGGTGTACGGATGCCGCGGCGAGCGCACCACCTGCGACTTGCCGCCGAGCTCAACGGCGCGCCCCGCGTACATCACGATCACCCGGTCGGCGATCTCGGAGATCACGCCCATGTCGTGGGTGATCATGATGACGGACGAGCCGTATTTGGCCTGCAGGTCGCGGATGAGCTCGAGGATCTGCCGCTGCGTCGTCACGTCGAGCGCCGTTGTGGGCTCGTCGGCGATCAGGAGCGACGGATGACACGCGAGCGACATCGCGATCATCACGCGCTGGCGCATGCCTCCGGAGAACTCGTGCGGGTACGCCTTGGCGCGGCGGGCCGCATCCGGGATGCCTACCTCGTCGAGCAGCTCGACGGCCCGCTTCCACGCGGCCTGCGACGACACCTTCTCGTGCGTGCGGATCTGCTCCACGATCTGCCACCCCACCGTGTACACCGGGGTGAGCGCCGTCATCGGGTCCTGGAAGATCATCGCGATGCTGCTGCCGCGCAGGCGGTTCAGCTTGGGCAGCGGCATGCCGATCAGCTCCGTGCCCTCGAAGAGGGCGGATCCTGCGACGGTTGCGTTCGGGTTGTCGAGCAGACCCATCATCGAGTACATAGCCATCGACTTGCCAGAGCCGGATTCGCCGACGATGCCGAGCACCTCGCCGCGGCCGACGGTGAAGGACAATCCATTGACGGCGTTGACGACGCCGTCGCGGGTGCGGAAGGCGACGCGCAGGTCGTCGACCTCGAGCAGCGGGGCAGCGGTCATTGCATCCTTCTCGTTATCAAGCACGGCGCACCCTCGGGTCGATCACGGCGTAGAGCAGGTCGACGATCGCGTTCGCGGCAACGACGAAGAACGCCGCGTACAAGACGCACGCCATGATCACCGGCAGGTCGAGGTTCTGCAGCGAGTCCCAGGTGAGCTTGCCGATGCCCGGCAGTCCGAACACCACCTCGGTCAGCAGGGCAGCTCCGCCGATCAGCGAGCCGAGGTCGAGCCCGAAGAGCGACACGACAGGCGACAGCGATCCGCGCAGCGCGTGCCGCCACAGGATGCGCCGCTCGGAGAGACCCTTCGCCCTGCCCGTTCGCACGTAGTCCTCGCCCATCGCGGTCACGAGTTCGGCACGCAACACGCGGGCATAGATGCCGCCGTAAAGCAGCGCGAGTGTCAGCCATGGGAAGAGCAGGTGCAGAGCCCACTGGCCGGGATTCTGCGCGAACGGCACGTAGCCCAAGGGAGGCACCCACGAGAAGACGGTGTCGTGAAGGCGGTCCTGGGTGATCAGGTTGACGACCTCGCCCACCCAGTAGGCAGGCAGCGAGACGGCAGCGATACCGATGACCATGATGATCGGGTCGACCACGCTGCCGCGAAAACGCGTGGCCAGGATGCCTCCACCGAGCCCCAGCACGATCCAGATGATCGCCGCCCCGAGCACGAGGGACAGGGTGACGGGTGCCGCCTGCATGATCTGAGGCACGACCTTGTCGCCGATGTTCACGTACGACGTGAGGTCCCGGGTGACGAACAGGTGGTCCATCATCAGCACGTACCGAACAGGCAGCGGCTGGTCGAAGCCGAACGCGTGCCGCACCTGGGAGAGCACCTCGGGGGATGCCCCGCGACCCGCGAGCCTCGCAGCCGGGTCGACGCCGGGGGTGGCGAAGAAGATCAGGAACACGACGATGCTGATCGCGAACATCACGAGAAGCGCGGAGCCGAGTCGCTTGGCGACGAACAACATCAGGCGGCACCCCGCAGCTTCGCCTTCGGGTCGAGCGCATCGCGCACCGCGTCGCCGAGCAGGTTGAGCGCGACGGCCGTGATGACGAGCATGATGCCAGGCGCGATGGCGACCGCCGGCCGGGTATAGAGCAGGTCGAGTCCGTCGTTGATGATCGTGCCCCAGCTGGCGTTCGGCGGTTGGACGCCGATGGAGAGGAACGACAGCGCCGACTCAGTGAGCATGTTGAGCGCCATCATCAAGGGGATGAAGACGATCACCGTCGGCAGCACGTTGCGCAGGATCTCCCTGCGAAGGATGCGCCAGTCACTCGCCCCAAGGCCGATCGCCGCTTTCACGAACTCCCGGTTCTTCAGCGAAAGCACTTGACCGCGGATCGGGCGCGCCACGTAGGGCACGTAGATGAGCGCGATGATCAGGATCGGCAGCAGCAGGTTGGACGGGCCGATCACGATCGGCCCGATCTTCAGGCCGCCGGTGAGGAGGACGACCGAGAGCGAGATCGCGAGCAGGTAGACCGGGAACGCCCAGATGATGTCCATCAGTCGCGAGAGCACCCAATCGACGGGGCCGCCGAAGTAGCCGGCGATGATGCCGACGAGTGCACCGAGTGCGCAGCAGATCAGCGCGGACGAGAAGCCGATCAGCAGAGTGGTGCGACCGCCGTAGAGCAGGCGGGCGAAGACATCCCTGCCTTGGCTGTCCGCTCCGAGGAAGTAGTTGGAGATGTTCCAGGTCGGACCGATCGGCTCGACGCCCAGGCCGAGGCCCTGCGTCTGCTGTTGAAGCACCGCCACCGAATGCCCGTCGATCACCGTCGTGCCGTTGATGTTCGACTGGAATGGATCGGTGTGCGCGATGAACTGTGCGTACAGCGGAGCAGCCAGACAGACGGCGATGATGATCACCAGGGCGATGGCGGAGCCGACCGCCACTGGATTGTGCGCGATCTGGGTGAAGGCGACGCGCCAGGGGCCCGCCGACCGTCGTGATCGTGGCGTCCCGCGTTCTGACGTCGCGATCGCCACGGTTACTTCAGCCACAGCTGGTCCACGAGCATGTAGTACTGGTCGCTGAACTGGTAGTTCGAGACGCGGTTCGAGGTGAAGTCGATCAGCTTCGGGTTGAACAACGGCACCAGGGGCGACTCGCCCATGTACGCCTTGTCGATCTCACCCCATGCAGCATCAGCTGCCGTCGGGTCGGTCAGACCTTCGTCGTCCGCCTTCGCCATCTGGGCATCCAGCCCGGTGTTGCAGTAGCCGGCGATGTTGATCGAGCTGTCGCTGTTCGGGTGGAACGATGCGCACGACAGCAGCACGCGCAAGAAGTCGGATGCCGCCGGGTAATCCTGGTACCACTGCGTGAGGCTCATCTGAACGTGGTTGCCGGTGTTCTGGATGTAGTTGTACTGGATGTTGTTCGACAGCGCTTTCAGCGTCGCCTTGTAGCCGAGCTGGTTGAGCAGGCTCACCAGGTAGAGCCCGATTCCTTTGTTGACGCTGTCGTTCTGCACGACGACGCCGACGGACTGGCCCGCGGTTCCGGACTGCTGGATGAGCTGCTTCGCCTTGTCGACGTCCGCCGCGGTCCAGGTGTTTCCGCCGTTCTTCGTGTAGTCGCAGAAGTCCGCGTGACCCGGGAAGTCGGGCGGCAGGATGGTGCACGCCGGCGAGGCGAGCGACGTGCCGCCGTAGAGCTTCACGACAGCGGAACGGTCGATCGCCCAGTTGATCGCCTGCCTGGCCTTCTCGTTGTTGAACGGTGCGATGTTCGTGTTCAGCGCGAGGTACCAGAGCGCCGTCAGGGGTGTGACGTGCGTCTGCGAGGCGTACTTCGATGAGATCTCGGAAAGCCGGTCGGATGGCGGGGTGTCGTACATCCAGTCCGCTTGGCCGTTCTCGATCGCGGTCACTTCGGCCTCGGCGGTCAGGCCGAAGGTCTCGTCGATCTCGTTCGGATATCCGACGGGCGCGGCCTCGGCTGACCAGGACTTGAAGTGGGTGTTGCGCTTCATCACGAGCGCCTTGTTCGGCGAGTAGCTCGCGAAGTAATACGGCCCCGTCGTGGGGATGGGCGTGGTTCCCTCGTCCTTCGCCTTCGTGCCCGCCGGCAGCACCGAGGCGAACGGCATGGCCAGCTGTGCCTCGAACTCCGGGTCGGCCTGCGTGAGGTTGAAGGTGATGGTGTTCGTCGAGGCGTCGGCGACCACGCCGCCGTTCAGCGTGCACGACGCAGGGGTCTTGAGGCAGGCATCCGCCCCGACGATGACGTTGTACCAGGACCCGGCGTTGGGGCTCGAGACCTTGAACAGGCGCTGGAACGAGGCGACGACGTCAGCGGTCGTGACGGCCTTCCCGTTGGAGAACGTGATGCCCTTGCGCAGCTGGAAGGTGTATGTCTTGCCGTCCGCCGACACCTTGGGCATCGCGGTCGCGAGGTCGGGCACGATGTCCTCCGACTTCTTGCCACCGACCCTGGCGTACGTGAGCAGGCCATCGTACGTGCCCTGATACAGCTGCCAGTACTGCAGCGTGTAGTTCACCTGCGGGTCGAGGGTCCCTCCGGCCGACTGAGCTGTGAGATGCAGCGTGCCGCCGGTGTGCTGCCCGCCGGATCCGCCCCCGCTGTCGGTACTCGAATCGCTGCTGCACGCCGCGAGCACGAGAAGTGAAGCCGCCGCGATGACGGAGACCAGGGTCTTGGTGATGGTTCGCATTGCATTCTTCCCATCGGGATCGTGGGGCTTTCGGGTAAGGGGATGCTGCCGTTCGGAGCCGTGGTCAGGCTGTGAGGTGCGAGCGCCAGCGCACCGGCTGGTCGATAAAGGCGGAATGCGCTGTGCCCGGGCCGTTCGGAGCGAAGGTGACCTCGCGTCCACCGAGGTCGACGGCGACGCAGACGGATGCCGTGACGCACGCCACCGACTCCAGCCCCGCCCCGCTCCCGTCGATCGTCACCGCTCCTGACGGGGCGATGACGCCGGTCGCCGGGTCGAAGGCGACCGCCTTGCCGCCGAGGTCGACCGAGACGCAATGGTCGGCATCCGTGCACGACACCGACTTCATGACGCCGAGTCCGGCGGCCAAGTCGTCGCCCTCGAGCGCGACGGGGCCGCTGCCGACCGCCGCTCCGGACTGGGGCACGAAGGTGAGCTCATTACCTGCACCGTCGACGACTGTGCACTGCCCGATACTCGGGCACGAGACCGCCGAGACGCCGTTGACCGTGTCGGCGTCGATCGAGGTGACTCCCGCCGCACCGACTGCTCCGGTCCTCGGGTTGAACGTCACCTCGGTGTCGCCGTTGTTGCCGCCACCGCCCGCTGCCGTGCACTGCGTGGAAGACGGGCATGAGACCGCCGCGAGGTACGTGTTCGGGTCGACCGAGACGCCGCCGCGGCCCACCGTGCGACCGTTCGTCGGGTTGAACGTGACCTCGACGCCCTTGCCGTCGACCACGGTGCACTGGCTGGCACTGACGCAGTCGATTGCGGTCGGCTGTCCGCCCTGGTCGATCGCGTGCCGTGACACGTGCCCGCGTCCTGAGACGGCGAAGGTGAACGTCACCCCTCGGCCGTCGACGGCAGTGCAGTCAGCTCCACCATTAGCGCAGGAGACGCCTGCGAGTGTCTGGCCTGGATCGATCGAGAGCCGAGCGACCTTCGACGGGTGTGCCGGGTCGAAGACGACGGCGGCACCGTACTCGTCGACGCCCGCACAGCGGCTCGCACTTGCGCACGACACCGAGGTCAAGTTCGCCGGAACGGTGGTGGTTGAAGTTTTGGCGGTCGAGCCTGTGTTGCTGGAGACGGCGCCGTCGTCATGGGTGCTGGATGCCCGCGAGGCCGTCGCGGATGCTCCGCTGCCGTGCGAGTTCGTGACCGGCGAGATGCGGTACATCACCGTCTGGGTCGGGGCAACCGTCGCCGAGATGGCACCGGTCGAGGTGGTCGTCGCTCCCGTCCAGAGATCCTGCACGCTGTAGCGCGACGCCGAGGGCAGGCCGAGGTCGGCGGCCGTCGTCGACATGGTTGCGGAATCCGTCGTGCTCTCGTTGAACATCGTGACAGCGACGTCGCCGTTCTTCAGCTTCCTGGTCATGGTCAGATGCGCGCCGTCGAAGGTACCGACGATGCGCGCAGGTGCGCCCAGCGCATCTTGATCGACGGCGACCACGCGCTTGTTGCCGAAGACTGAGACAGCGAGCGCGAGCTGCGCCTTCGTCGCAGGCGTGGTGTCGGGACCGCAGTTGCCGGGGCACAGGTTCGTCGACATCAGAAGTGGCTCTGCCATTTCGGAGAACATCGACATCTCGGAGCGGTCCTCCGTCGCGGTGAGCGATCCGTTGCCGACCTCCATCGCGTCGGGATCGACCCAGTGGCCGGGTCCGGTCAGCGACTCGTACGTCTGCGCGTCGGCGTTGACGATGCCGACAACGCTGCCCGCCGCGTGCCTGTCGGTAGCGGTGAAGTAAGTGTTCGCGTCGCCGGTCGGTCGGTCGAGATCACCGAGCGCGAGACCCCAGGTCTGCGAGTCGACAGTTCCCGCGCCGGCGATGCTGACCGTGATCGGACGCTTCTGCGCACGGATCGCATTCACCAACGCCGTGTACATCTTGATCTGCGTCTGCTCCTGGTTCGTGTCGTATGCGGGATTCGTCGAGAAGGTCGGTCCGCCGAAGCCCTGGTTTCCAGGTGCGGCGTCCATGCCGGTGTATCCGGATGGAGCGTTGCTGGCCGGCGGCACGAGGGCGTCGCCGCAGCCCCAGTCGAGCTTCACGTAGTCCGCGCCCCACGACGAAAGCGTCGCGGCATCGGTCTGATCGAAGCCGTAGCTTCCGGGGATCTCTTCGCAGTTCCAGTTGTTGCCGGCGTCGTAGTAGAGACCGAGCTTGAGGCCGAGCGAATGGAGGTCGTCTCCGACGAGCTTGAAGCCGTCGTTCGCGCACGGGGTGCTCGGCGGAAAGTCGTACGAGTTGACGTAGAGCTCCCCGTCGGGGAGGCGGCCGTTGACCGCTCCGCACGTCTCGGCGTTCTGCGCGGTAGGAGCCGTGATGCCGTAGGTGTTCGGGCTGCCGAGACTCTCGAGGTCGTCGTAGCATCCGTCGCTGTTCACGTAGGAGTAGCCGTCGGCCTCGAGGCCGGAGTCGTGGATGAACTTCGCCACCGCCTCCATGTTCTGGGCGCCGTTGTCGCAGGCGTAGGCGTTGTAGCTGTTCCATCCCATTGGCGGGGTCGCGTCGGAGGCGGAGCGGGCCGCGGATGAGCTCGCCGCGGTGGAGGCAGCGGGCGCGGTTCCGGCGCTACCGGTCGCGACCGGTGCTGCGATGACGGGTGCAGCCGCTGCCGGCGCGGCGGTGCCCCAGGCAGCGGCTGCCGCGAGCACGGCGGCGAACAGCACGCTCAGTGTCGTCGATTTGCGCATTTTCGGGTTCCTGTCTCCTCGTCCTTGAGGGAGCACGTACGTGTGGCGAGTGGGTCTCGCCAAATGTGTACGTTCACACGGTACGAGTACGGAATCAGATTTGTCCAGTGATTTTTCTGCTCGAATTGCCTGATTTGGTCGGATATCATGGGGACATGACCGATGTGTTGCGACGAGGAAACGTTCACTTGCGAGCGCTCTCGTCGATGACGATCACGTTCGACAGCGCGACGCATGGGTTCCGGACCGGCCATTCCGCCGCATCCGCAGGCAGAGATCCACGTCCGACAAGGGGTGACGTCGCATGACGAACAAGGGCGACGAGTCCGATGCGGCAGCGGGGGCCGTCAAGGATGCTCCGGCACGCTCGGGCAGGCCGCCGTCGATCGTCGACGTGGCGGCTCTCGCCAATGTGTCGTACCAGACGGTCTCGCGGGTGCTGAACGGGCATCCCAGCGTGCGGCCCGCAACGAGGCTCGCTGTGCTGGGCGCTGTGGACGAGTTGGGCTACCGACCGAGCAACGCGGCGCGCACCCTCGTGACCGGCCGCTCGCGCACGCTCGGCGTCCTGGTGCTCGACGTAGCTGACAGCGAGGGTCTGACGCCCCTGTACGGCATCGAGCACAGCGCCCGCGAACTCGGCTACTTCGTGGGCATCGGCGCGGTCGATGCCGTCGACCGCACGTCGGTGCAGGCGACCGCCGGCCGTCTCGCCGAGCAGTCGATCGCCGGCCTGCTCGTCATCGCGCCGATCGATGCCACGGCGGATGCCCTGGCCTCCGTTCCCCCCGGACTCCCCGTCGTCGCTATCGAAGGTGGTGCAGGGGGAGACATCTCCACGGTCGGCATCGATCAGACCGCCGGCGCCAGGACGGCGACCGAGCACCTGCTATCACTCGGTCACGAGACTGTCTTCCACGTTCGCGGCCCCGCCGAGTGGATGCAGACCCAAGACCGCCTGACGGGATGGCGAGCGGCCCTCGACGCGGCCGATGCTGAGGCTCCGATGCCGATGGTCGGAGACTGGACGGCACGCTCGGGCTACGAAGCGGGGCAGGTGCTCGCGCGCATCCCGGAGCTGACGGCCGTCTTCGCCGGCAACGACCAGATGGCGCTCGGTCTCATGCTGGCCTTCAGCGAGCGCGGTCTCTCCGTTCCGAACGACGTCAGCGTCGTCGGCTACGACGACGGGGATGACGCGCCGTACTACAACCCGCCGCTCACGACCGTGCAGCAGGATTTCCGCTCGGTCGGGCGTCGCGCCATCGAGATGCTTGTCGCGCGCGTCGAAGGCGGAGAGCAGCAGACCGAGCACGCCCTGCTCGACCCGACATTCATCGTGCGCAAGAGCACCGCGAAGGCGAGCGAACGGCGGCTGCGCGCGAAGGGCTGACGCACCCGCCCGCTACCGTCGAGCCACCACGATGCTGTCCAGCCACCCCTGAATCAGCGCACATACGGGGGTGGTTCGGCAACATTGTGGTGGCTCGCCGACTTGGGGGTGGGCCGCGCACTCACGCGGGCGGCTCAGCGGCTTGCCGGTGAGTCGCCGCAACGGAACTCACGCGCACCCCGCCACTGTGGAGAAACTCCGCGACAGGGAGGGTCGCCGCGCCGAGGGCGACGGCATCCGTTCCGAGCTGCGCACGCACGAGCTCGAGTCGCTCAAAGGGACGGGCCAGTGAATTCTCGCCGACAGCGGCACGGATGCGCGGCAGCACAGAGTCGTCGAGCGCGTGCCCCAGCCATCCGCCGATCACGATGCGCTCAGGCGTGAACAGGTTG
>DASZMW010000377.1:0-1862 GCA_035551735.1 Humibacter sp.
CCGAGACGACGCCACCGCGGTCGTCGAAGCCGACCTGGAGGACGGCATCCGTCTCGTCGGGGTCGATCGAGTAGACGAACACAGCGAACACCTCGTCGTCTGCCGTGCGATCGGGGCGAAGCGACACGCGCAGCAGTTGCAGGGAACGCAGCACGTCCATGGCGATGTCGCCGGAGTTGTGCACCAGCACATCCAGCAACGACTGACCCATGTCGTCCACCTGCTGATCGATGTACTGCGTCGTGATCGATTCGCGCTCGCTCAGATCTGCGACGAGCGCCTCGCGGGCCCGGCCGTCGAGACCCTCGAGCGCGTGGATCACCGCCGCCGCTGAGTCCAGTCCCGCCTCCGAGACATCGGCGGACTGCGGCGCGGTGAGATCGACCTCGACCGGCTGCTCAGAGACCTCGATGGTCTCCGACCAGTACAGTCCGCCCGTCGAGTCCTGCGCGATGATCCCGAAGTAGTCGTGTTCGATGGACATGCTCACCCCACCAGCTGCTGCGCGAAGACGTGCGGCGTGAAGCCGGTGAGGTCGCCGATGGCCTCGCCCTGGCCGATCAGCTTGATCGGCAGCCCTGTGCGCTCTTGAACAGAGAGCACGAAGCCGCCCTTGGCGGAGCCGTCGAGCTTCGTGAGCACCAGACCGGTCACGCCGGCGTGCTCGATGAATGCTTGCGCCTGCGCCAAGCCGTTCTGCCCGGTGGTCGCGTCGAGCACGAGCAGCACCTCCGCGATCGGAGCCTGCTTCTCGACGACCCGCTTGATCTTCGACAGCTCGTCCATCAGACCGCCCTTGGTGTGCAGTCGGCCGGCGGTGTCGATGATGACGATCTCGGTTCCCGTGCTCTTGGCGTATTCGACGGTCTGGAACGCGACGGATGCCGGATCCTGCCGCTCCTGCTGCGGCCTCACGATCTGTGCGCCTGCCCGCTCCGCCCAGGTGGCCAACTGCTCGACGGCTGCCGCGCGGAACGTGTCTGCGGCGCCGACCACGACGGTGCGGTCGTAGCCGCGGAGGAACCTCGCGAACTTGCCGATCGTCGTCGTCTTGCCGACGCCGTTCACGCCGACGACCAGCACAACGGCCGGACGATCCGTGAGGTTCAGGGTCGGGTCGAAGCGGGCGAGGCGTTCTTCGATGGTCTCGCGGAGCATCCGCTGCAGATCGGTGGGATCGGTCGTGCGATAGCGGTCGACCTTCTTGCGCAGCTCGTCGATCACCGCCTCGGTGACGGCGGGACCGAAGTCGGCGGTGATGAGGGCGGTCTCGAGGTCGTCCCAGGTCTCGTCGTCGATCGTGCGCTTCGCGAACATGCCGCGCAGCGCGCCGGAGAGCGACCAGGAGCGTTCAGCCATGCCCCAAGCGTAGGGGCGATTGAGGCTCTTCGGTGCGAGCGAGCTCGCACCGAAGAGCCGATTGAGCCCTTGAGCGGCGCAGCCGCGATAGAGGGGACTGCCGCATGTCGGCGGCCGACGCTACGGTCGTGCGCATGACACAGTCATCCGCTCTCATCGACCTTCGCTCCCGACTGACGGGATCCCTCTTTCTGCCCGGCGACGAAGGGTACGACGACGCGAGGCGAGCGTGGAACCTCGCCGTGGATCAGCGACCTGCCGCTGTGACGATTCCGGCCGACGTCGCGGATGCGCAGCAGATCGTGCGCGGCGCGGCAGCCGATGGCCTCGGCGTGCTGACGCAGCCGAACGGCCACTCGGCCGGTGCCGATCTCTCCGACATCGTCCTCGTGCGTCCCCAGGCGTTCGACGAAGTGACCGTCGATGTCGATCGTCGAACCGCGCGGGTCGGAGCCGGCGTGAACTGGGGTCGGGTGCTCACCGCATTGGACGGCAGCGGCCTC
>DASZMW010000378.1:0-2157 GCA_035551735.1 Humibacter sp.
TCGTCCTCGACGCCGAGCGTGCGTGCGCCGCGCTCGGTCGCGCAGTGGAGCATCTCGGGGATCTCGTCGCGGCCGCGCATGTAGGTGAAGTGGAGCGCGAGGTGCGCCGCGTCCACCATGTCGGCCTTCCCCAGCGAATACCAGGGATCCATGATTACGTCGTTGCCGAGGCTGACGTTCACGCCCGCGGCGAGCAGCTCCTTCAGCTGCGCGAAGCCACGCCGCTTGGGATACACGTCGAGGCGGCCCTGGATCAGCGAGTTCGCGTACGGGTTGACGACGATGTTGATGCCCGCGCGCTGCAGGAACCCGCGCAGCTTCGAGGAGTAGTACGGCTCATATGAGCCCATCGCCGTGCAGTGGCTCGCGGTGACGCGACCGCCGAGGCCGAACTTGACCGTGTCGTCCGCCATCACCTCGAGGAACCGTGAGTTCGGATCGTCGGTCTCGTCGCAGTGCACGTCGATGCGGCGGTTGTAGGCCTTCGCGAGCTCGAAGACGCGGTGCACTTCCTTCAGGCCGAGCTCCGATGTCGGCTCGTAGTGCGGAATGCCGCCGACGCAGTCGACTCCGAGCCGGAGCGCGTTCTCGAGCCGCTCTTCGTCGCCCTCGCGGGCGAAGATGCCGTCCTGCGGGAACGCGGTGACCTGGATCGTGCACAGGTCGGCCAGCTCGTCGCGCACCCGCAGCAGGCCGCGCACCATCGCCTCGTTCTCGCCGGAGACATCCGCGTGCGCACGGATGAAGAGCGTTCCCTGCGCGACCGACCAGCGGACGATCTCGGAGGCGCGCTCGAAGACGTCCTGCTCGGTGAGGCTCGGCTTCAACTCGCCCCAGACGTGGATCCCCTCGATCAGCGTCCCGCTCTGGTTGAACCGTGGACGCCCCGCGGTGAGAGACGCATCCAGGTGCAGGTGGCAGTCGACGAGCGGAGGCGTCACCAGTCTCCCCTCGGCGTCGATCACGTTCGCAGCGTCGAGCTCCAGGGCCGGCGCGATCCGCGTGAAGCGCGTGCCCTCCACCGCCATGTCGAGGAGCCGACCGTCGAGCAGCCGCGCGTTGCGAACGATCAGATCGACCATCGGCCCCTCGTCAAGAGAGCTCTCGCCGCGCGCACCCTGACAGAGATGCGCCGCCTAGCCGGCTGCGTCGGGGATCACCAGTGCTTCCGCGCGCTTGTCGTGGCTCATCGAGAAGAAGACCCAGTAGAGCAGCGCGCTCACGACGAACCCGACCTCGAACGTGAGGTCACCGAGCCCCGGGTGGTGTCTCACGATGAACCCCACGAACTCTGTCTGGTTCGAGAACAACGGGATCGAGACGGCCATACCGATGAACATCGCCGCCGCCCCGGCCCACGGGTTGTGCTTGCGGTCGAACAGGAACCCGTCGACACGCTCTCCGCGCCGCAGCAGCCAGTCGGTCAAGAACACGCCGAGCCACGGGCCGATCCAGTAAGCAATCACGAGCAGGAAGTTCTCATAGTCGGTACCCGCGTTGTGCAGGCCTGTGCCGGCAACGACGAAGCCGATCGACCCGAAGCCGAGCGCAACGATCGCCCGGCGCCACTTCAACGGCACCTGGATGCCTGTTGACAGGAAGGACATGACGCCCGAGTAGACGTTCAGCGCGTTTGCGCAGATCGCTCCGAACGCGATAGCGATCAGCGTGATGTCAGCGACTGCGGTCGACATGTGAGAGGTGAACAGCGCAGTCGGGTTCGAGTTCGACCCCGGGATCGTCGCCGATGCCGCGCCCACGATCTCGAGCGCGACGCACGACACGAACACGCCCGCTCCAGACCACCACCCGGCGCTGCGGCCGCTGCCGGGCCTGAAATAGCGGGTGTAATCGGAGGCGAAGGGATTCCAGCCGCAGGCGTAGCCAAAGGCCGCGCCGACGCTCAGCAGAAAGCCACCGAATCCCTGGGTGGTGTGCCCGGCTCCAGGGTGACTCTTGGAGAGGATCACCACCGAGGCGATCACGAAGGCCACGCCGAGGAGGGGCAACATCCAGCGCTCGAACAGCTGTATGAGGTTGTGGCCATAAAAGGCGAGCATCGTCTGCGCAATGCCGACAAATGCGAGGCACACCCAGTCATTGACTCCCAGGAGGGCATTCAGCGCAAGCGCGCCGCTGACGCTGTTCACGGCGAAC
>DASZMW010000379.1:0-6217 GCA_035551735.1 Humibacter sp.
GTCGCGAGACCGGCGAAGCCGATCGACCACCAGAACGCTTGGTCGTAGGCGTCCGCGGCGCCGGCCGGCCCTCTGGATGCGTTCGCGACGAGCGCGGACTGCAGCACGACAGCGAGGATGGCGGTGCCGAACGATCCGCCCAGCTGCTGCACGGTGCGCGTGATGACGCTGGAGTGCGGGATGTCCGCCCTGTCGAGATCCTGATACGACGCGACCATCAGTGGAAGGACGACGGCGCCGAGCCCGAAGCCGCGCACGAACAGGATGGCCATCAGATACCACTCATTGGTCGTCGCGGTGCTGAACGCGAACGGAATCGTGGCGAGCCCGACGATCGCGAAGCCGGCGACCCCGACCCAGCGCGCCCCGATTTTGTCGGTGAGGCCCCCAGCGAGCGTGCGGCTCGCCAGAGTGCCGAGACCCTGCGGCACGAGGAAGAGGCCGGCTGCGAGCACGCTGGCACCCCGAAGCTGCTGCAGGTAGAGAGGAAGCAGCAGCATGATGCCGTAGGCGGCTATGCCGGACAGGAACAGCAGACTCGACGCCGACCAGACCGATCGGTGCCGGAGCAAGCGGATATCGACCAGTGCGCGATCACGCACGACCAGTGCGTAGACCACGAATCCGATCAGCAGCGCGGCGCCGATGACGAGGGGGATCCAGGCATCCGCCGCTCCAAATCCCTTCGTGCCTGCGGAGTTCGAGAGTCCGATCAGCAGAGTGACGAGTGCGGGTATCAGCAGGACGATGCCGACGACGTCGAGGCGAGGGCGCACGGTCGCCCTGGTGTCGCGCGGCAGCATGCGCCAGGCGAGAATGAGGCCGACCACGCAGAACGGTACGTTGACCCAGAAGATCCAGCGCCAGTCCAGCCAGTTCAGGATGATGCCGCCGACCGCAGGTCCGAGAATCGGGCCGAGCATGGCCGGGAGTCCGATCGTGGCGGCGATGCGACCGAGGTTCTTGCCGCCTGCAGCCTGCATGATCAGTGTTTGCATCAGCGGCAGCATGAGACCGCCGCCGATGCCCTGAATGATGCGGAAGACGATGAGGCTCTCCGCGTTCCACGCGGTGCTGCAGAGCACGGAGCCCACGAGGAACAGTGCGAGTGCAAGCATCCATGCGCGTTTGCCGCCCAAGCGGTTCTGCACCCATGAGCTCAGTGGAACTGTGGCTGCGAGGGCGAGCACGTAGCCGGTGGTCACCCACTGGATCGTCGAGACTGGGGCCTTCAGCTGCACCGACAGCGTGTGCAGGGCGACACTCATGATCGTGGTGTCGAAGACGACGGCGAGGATGCCCACGATGAGCACGCTGGCCGTGCGTGTGACGTTCTTGTCGAGGCCCGGCTTCGCGGCCTTGGTGTTCTTACTCATGACACTCCTCGGTTAGATACATTCGTGTATCTAAAGACACAGGATACGTCGGCGCGATAAGATACACAAGTGGATCTTGAGAAGTCACCCCCGCAGCAGCGCCGCCGAGGCGAGGAGCTGGAGGACGCCCTTCTCGAGGCCGCTTGGCAGGAGCTCGAGCTGAGCGGTTTCACGGGGCTGACATTCGACGCCGTCGCGGAGCGTGCACACACGAGCCGGCCCGTGCTCTACCGGCGTTGGCCGGACAAGACGGCGCTGGTTCTGGCAGCGATCCGGTGGCACTACGACCGCGACGCCGTCGACGTGCCAGACACCGGCAGCTTGCGGGGAGATCTGTACGAGTTGCTTCGATTGGCGAGCGACCGACGGGTCGAGATGGTCGTGATGCTCAATGCCCAGTTCGCCGGCCTCTTCAGCGAGATGTCGCTCGGGGAGGTGCGGGAGCGCTTGGTCGGACCGCGAACGGTCTGGAGCAGCATCGTCCTCACGCGCGCGCAGGAGCGCGGGGAGATCGATCTGCGGGTCGTGCCCGAGCGGGTGCAGAGCCTGCCGTTCGACCTCTTCAGGCACGAACTGCTCATGACACTGACGACCGTCTCCGACGAGTTCATTGCGTCCGTCGTCGACGAGATCTTTCTTCCGCTCGTCGATCACTACATGGAGGCGAACGGGGACCTCGCGGGTCAGCACACGCGGTACGTTCCGGCAGACTAGGCGAGTGCCCCGCTCAGCGACCCTGAACCGGCCGCTCGCGCTGCTGGCCGCGGTCGGCCTGTCGATGGAGAACCTCGACGGCACGATCATCCAGACCGCCGCGCCCGCCATGGCTCACGACTTCGGCGTGCGTGCCGTCGACCTGAACATCGCGATGACGGCCTACCTGTTGACGGTGGCGGTGTGCGTACCGGTGAGCGGATGGCTCGCCAACCGGTTCGGCGATCGCCGCGTGTTCGCGACGGCGATCGCCGTGTTCACCCTGGCATCCGTTCTGTGCGCAGTGTCGGGCACGCTCCCCGAACTGACGGCCGCGCGGGTGCTGCAGGGTGTCGGCGGCGCGATGATGGTGCCGGTCGGCCGGCTGGCCGTGCTGCGCGGCCTCGATCGTCGCGACCTGCTGGATGCCATGGCCTACCTCACCTGGCCAGGCCTCGTCGCCCCTGTCGTCGCGCCGGCTCTGGGCGGCGTGCTCACCGACACGGTGGGCTGGCCGTGGATCTTCCTCATCAACATCCCGTTCGGCATCGCCGCGTTCATCGCCGCGCTGAAGATCGTTCCGCGCTCGCCGAAGGCCGATGGTCGCAGACTCGATTGGACCGGCTTCGGCCTGACCGGTGTGGCGTTGGCCGCGCTCGTGCTCGGCATGGAGGAGGTGGGCTCGGCATCCACGAACTGGGCCTGGGCTGTCGGCTACCTCGTGGTCGCGGCCGTCGCAGGGGTCGGCGGAGTGGCCTGGATGCGGCGGGCCAGGCATCCGCTACTGGACTTCTCAGCGCTGCGCATCGATACATTCCGTGTGGGGAATGTAGGCGGCGGCGTGTACCGGCTCATCATCAGCGCCGCGCCGTTCCTGTTCACGCTGCTGTTCCAGGTGGGATTCGGCTGGAGCGCCGCCCAGGCGGGACTGCTCATCGGCGCCGTGTTCGTCGGCAACATCGCGGTCAAGCCGGCGACCACGCCGCTCATCCGGCGCTTCGGTTTCAAGAACGTGATCGTCGGCAGCAATCTGATCGGCGCGATCGTCTACGTGGCGTGCGTGTTCATCGACCCGGCGACACCGATCTGGCTGATCGCCGTTCTGCTCTTTTTGAGCGGCGTGTTCCGTTCGATCGGGTTCAGCGGTTACAACTCCTTGCAGTTCGCGGACGTGCCCACCGAACAGATGGCGTCGGCGAACACGCTCGCCTCGACGATGCAGCAGGTGGCGGTCGGCGTCGGCATCGCCGTCGCAGCCCTCATCGTTCGGCTGACGACGGCTGCCGCTGGCATGATCGCCCCGACGGATGTCTGGCTCGGCTACCGCTGGGCACTCGCGGTGGTAGCGCTGCTGCTGGTCTTCCCCCTGATCGAGGCAGCGCTGCTACCCCGCCACGCCGGCGAGCACGCCACGAAGAGATAGCTCAGCGCCCTGAGCGAGGCGAAGCCGAGTCGAAGGACGGGTCGCCAGTGCGGGAGCGCCCTTCGACTCGCTTGCTCGCTCAGGGAACTGGGTCGGGTCCGCCAGAATAGTGGTGTGGCCGAACGAATTCTGACCGTGACCGATGTCGACTTCGTGCGGCAGGGGAGGGCCATCCTCTCCTCGATCTCGCTCGAGGTCGACCGCGGCCAGCACTGGGCGTTGATCGGTGCGAACGGTGCAGGCAAGTCCACGCTGCTGAGCCTGCTCGGTGCGGTGCAGCATCCCACCAGCGGCAGTGTCGACGTGCTCGGCAATCGCCTCGGACGGGTGGACCTTCGCGAGCTCCGCTCGATCATCGGACACGTCAATCCACGGCACGAGGTGCGCTCGCCGCTGACCGTGCGCGAGGTGGTCTCGACCGGCGTCACGGGCACGCAGGAGCTCATGATGCGGTGGGAGCCGACTGCCGAGGATCTCGCCCGTGTCGACGAGCTCATCGAGCTGATGGGCATGACGGCTCGCGCGGATGCCCGCTGGCCCAACCTGTCCCAGGGGGAGCGCGGGCGCACGCTGATCGCGCGCGCCCTGATGCCCGATCCGCACCTGCTGCTGCTGGACGAACCCACCACCGGACTCGACATTGCCGCGCGGGAGCACCTGCTCGACCGGGTGGATGAACTGAGGCAGCGGCATCCCGACCTGGCGAGCGTGCTCGTCACCCATCACCTCGAGGAGCTGCCGGCGTCGACGACGCACGCCATGCTCCTGCGCGACGGCAAGGTGCTGGCTCAAGGCGAAGCGGATGCGGTGCTCACCGGCCCGCGCGTCAGCGACGCCCTCGACTACCCGCTGGCGATCAGCCGCATCGAGGGTCGCTGGAGCGTGCGCACCGCGAAGTGACGCCATCGCCCTCCACCAGCGGAGGGTGCCTGCGGCGCGCTACTTGACCGCGTCGTCGAGCACCTGCAGGATGTGCCGGTACTGGTGCCCGGTCGCCCTGGTCATGCCGAGCTCGCACGTGCGATTCAGGGACGCGTGCGTCGAGGATGCCGCGGCCGCGACATCCCGTGCCTCGGGCGTCGTCGCGACCGCCGTCAGTTCGGGGTGCAGCATGCCGCGGTCGCCGGCGAAGGCGCAGCATCCCCAATCCTCAGGGATCACGACGGTCTCGGCAGCTGCCTCGGCGACGCGCTGCAGCGCGCCGTTGATGCCGAGATGCGTCGACGAACACGTGGGGTGAAGGGTGACCGATGCCACACGGCTCGGTTCAGGCAGAAGTGGGAGCACGCTCTGGTCGACGAACTCGACCGCGTCGACGACGCGCAGACCGCTCTCTCCAGCGGCTTCGACGAGAATCTGCAGGCCTTCGGTGCACGACGAGGCATCGCACACGACGGGGAGCCGCCCGCCGTCCGTCGCCCGCAGGAGCGAGGCGGTGACCTTCTTCTTCATGACGTCGTACCCGGCCGTGAGTCCCTTCGACTTCCAGGGCGTTCCGCAGCACAGCGACGGGATGTCGTCGGGCGTCGACACCGAGATCCCCGCCCGCTCGCAGAGCCGCAGGAACGACTCGGGGACGCTCCCGCCACCGACGCCACCGAACATCGTCGTCGTGCAGCTCGAGAAGTAGACGGCAACAGGGTTCGACGAATGGATGGCCGCGCGGCGTTCGCCCCCAGGTGGCAGCTCGGCGGAGTACAGCGGCACGGTGTCCGAGCCCAGAACGCCGCGCGCGACCTTGGTCGCGAGGGTCGAGGCCGACGGCAGGGAGTGAGCTGCGCTGAGCGCCAGTCCACCGGCCGAGCTGACGGGACCCCACGCGCCGGCCGCGGCTTTCCAGCCCGCTTGGCTCAGCCCGCCCTGCTGCTCGGCACGGAGCCGGCGAACGAGGTCGCCCGTGTTGATGAGCACGGGACACGCCGTTTGGCACATCCCGTCCACCGCACAAGTTTGCACGCCGTCGTAGTCGTACTCCTTCTCCAGAGTGCGCACGAGTTCCGTGTCGCCCGCGAGCCGCGCGCGCTCCAGCTCACGCCGCAGCACGATGCGTTCGCGCGGCGTCAGCGTGAGGTCGCGGCTGGGGCACACGGGCTCGCAGTAGCCGCACTCGACGCAGCGATCCACCTCCTGCTCGACGGTGGGTGACGTCTTGAGGTTCTTCGTGTGAGCGTGCGGGTCATCCGTCAGCAAGACGCCCGGATTGAGCGTCATCTCCGGGTCGATGAGCCGCTTCACCGCCCACATCACGTCATACAGCTCGTCGCCATACTGCCGTCGCACGTACGGGGCCATGATGCGGCCGGTGCCGTGCTCGGCCTTGAGGGTTCCGCCCTGGCTGAGGATGAGGTCGACCATGTCCTCGGTGAAAGACTCGTAACGCACGAGATTCTCCGGCGCGTCGAACCGCTCGTTGATGAGGAAGTGGATGTTGCCGTCCTTGGCGTGCCCGAAGATCACGCTGCCCTCGTAGCCGTGTTTGTCGAACAGGGCGATCAGCTGCGCGCACGTGTCGTTCAACCGATCGACGGGAACGGCGATGTCCTCCAGCAGCGCGGTCGTGCCCGACGGCCGAGCGCCTGCGACGGCGGTGAAGAGCCCCTTGCGGATGTGCCACAGCTGTCCGCGTGTCGCGGAGTCGGTGGTGAGCGCGGCCTCGTTGACCAGCGGCAGGGTCGCGAAGAGAGAGGCCGCCTCATTCGTCAGCGACTGAAGCCGCTCTGCGCTG
>DASZMW010000380.1:0-4342 GCA_035551735.1 Humibacter sp.
CGACGCACGAGACGACCTCCCCGGTGGGTCCGAAGCGGAGGGTCAGCAGCCCGTTCGTCAGCGCGTCGTCGTCGTGCCGCAGCTCTGGGTACGTCTGGGCGGCGGGGGTGAGCGGTGCGGACGCGTAGGGCGCGGCATCCGCGTCGTACCACCGGTCGCCGACGCGCACGTGCTCGCGGCGGCGGAAGCCCGTGAGGTTGAGCACGGATGTCGTGGGCTCGGTCGGCACCGGCACGGACTCGGCAGGCACGGGCATCCGCTCAATGAGCGAGGCGATGTAGGCATCCAGCACCGCCTCGACGCGCTCGTAGGTCTCGATCGCTTCGCGGTTGACCCTGGCGATCGACGAGCCGGGGAGCACGTCGTGGAAGTGGGTGAGCAGCACATCGCGCCAGAGCGGCTCGAGCGTGTGCGTGCTGTCGTCGCCGACGTTCGCGGCGAGTGCTTCTGCATCGTGCAGCTTGCGTTCGACGAGCCGGTTGCGGCGTTTGATCTGCGCCTGCACGGTGTAAGTGCCCTGGTGCGTCTCGAGATAGAGCTCGCCGGAGTGGGTGTGCTCGACGGGCATCCGCTCGAGTCGGCGGAAGAAATCTGTGGCGGTCGAGTACTCGAGCTTCGGCAGACCGCGCAGGCTGTGCTCACGCTCGGTGACCTCGAGGTGGATCTCGCCGGGGCCGCCTCCGCCGTCGCCTGAGCCGTAGACGAGCAAGGCGGTCTCGAGCTTCTTCTCCGGATACTGCCGCAGCCCGGTGAGCAGGTTGTCGGCCGCGGCCCGACTGTTGTAGTCGCCCTCCGGCGGCATGTGCACGAGCACGCTCGACCCGTCGATGCCCTGCCAGGTGAACGTGCGATGCGGAAAGATCGTGACTTTGTTCCACGCGAGCTTGATGGTCATGAACCAGTCCATGCCGCTCTTCTTCAGAATCTGCGGCAGATTGCCGCTGTAGCCGAAGGTGTCGGGCAGCCAGCACAGTCGCAGATCGTCGGGCGCGCGCCCGAACTCCTCGCTCAGAAAGCGTCGGCCGACGAGCGCCTGGCGTACGAGCGATTCGCCGCCCGGTAGGTTCGTGTCGGTCTCGACCCAGAACGAGCCCTGAAGCTCGAGCCGCCCGTCGGTGACGGCGTGCTTCAGCCGCTCGAAGAGTGCTGGATGCTCCTCCTTCATCCACTGCAACTGCTGCGGCTGACTCGTGCCGTAGACGTAATCCGGGCGTTCGTCGAAATTACCGAGCGCCCTGGCGTATGTGCGGGCGGCCTTGCGCCGGGTCTCGCGCCACGGCCACAACCACGCCATGTCGAGGTGCCCGTGGCCGACGGCGCTGTACACGAACTCACTGGTCGACTCCGCGGCGAGCAGCGGCGCCAACTCGGCGCGCGCCGAACGGATGTCGCCCCTCGCGAAGCGGGACCACGCTCGGTCGAGTCCGACGCGCAGCTCCGTCGCCAGCGCGGCGTCCTCCGTGGCGTCGGCCAGCACCGCCAGGGTCAGGTAGTCGTAGTACAGCGCGTAGGCGTCCTCGTCGCGCCTGGCCAGCGTCGCGCCGTGGAACCGGCCTCGCCCGATCGGGTAGAGCAGCCATCCGTTGTAGCCGAGGTCGGCGTAGAAGTCGACGGTTCCGCCGCTGGTGTCGAGGCCGCGTACGGGCCGGAACCTGCCGCCGCTGTGCGGAAGGTCGCCCTGCTGGAAGACAGTGCTGGCGGAGTCGACGATGTCGCCGGATGCCGAGTAGACGAGGCCTTCGCCCGCGATGCCGAGCAGGATGACGGCATCCGTCACGCCGTCCGGAACGGCACCCTGCACGTGCAGCCACGCGCAGTCGCCGGTGCGACCCCACGCGCTGCCGACCTTCGCCCGTGAGAAGGCGTAGCGGTCGAGTTCGGCGAACGGGATCGGCTCAGGCGACGCGAGGATCTCGGCATCGAGCCGGCGGATCGGGGTGTAGACGTGTGTGCGGATGCGCGTGAGTCGCCGGTACTGCCGTGGTTGCTGAGCGGCGAGGCCGATCAGCCAGTCGGCGAACCCGAACACGCATGCCTCCTCGCTCTGCGCCCAGCCGTTCGTCGCGGATGCGGTGCGTGTCGGCTCGCGACCAGCCTATGCGGAGCAAACGACAGGCATCGTGCGATGGTCGTGCCCAGGACTGGGGGGAGTGGATCGCGTGACCTGTGAACCCCTGGGCCCATACAGTTGCGACGGCCGCGCAGCGGCTCGCCAGCCCATTGGAAGGAATCCCTTGACCGTCGCGGACCCCACTCCCCAGCAAACAGCCTCGCCCACGCCCCAGCCCGCCGTTCTGGCGCAGCCGAGCGGGATTCCCGCGAAGAACATCGGGACGGCCTACAAGTGGCTGTTCTTCTTCGGTGTCCTTGGGGCGCATCGCTTCTACATGGGAAGGATCGGCACGGGCATCCTGTGGTTGCTGACCGGCGGAGTCCTGGGCATCGGTCTTCTGGTCGACGTGTTCATCACGGACCGCCTGGTGCTTCAGACCAACCTGAAGAATGGTGTTTCACCGTCCGGACGTTGACCTGGTCCCACTCCAACGAGACCCCCTCGACCGGCCATCGTCGCGAGGTCTCGTGTTGTCCCGGTACGGAAGGTCGCGAGAACTCTGGAAGAGGGTTTGGTTACGCGCGCACGTGCGGCCGCGTCTCTGAGATGACCTGCGGAAAGAACTCCACGAAGAGGCCGAGAACTACCGCGTATGCGAACACGTCGACGAAGTCGGCCGCGCGCTACCACGGCATGCCGCGAGCCTAGCGAACGGATGCACTGCCGGTCCCCCGGCGATCGTCGGCGTACCGCGGCGCCATCGACTCCATCTGGTCCATGACGAGCTTGATCGCCCCTGGCTGCTTGTCTGGCGGGTACTTGTATTTGACGAGCAGTCGTTTGATGGATGACCGCAGCTTCGCTCGCACGTCGTCGCGCACGGTCCAATCGGTGCGCACGTCGCGGCGCATCACGGAGATGAGTTCGCGTGCGATCTGCGCCAGAACGTCTTCGCCCTGCACTGCAACGGCCGACTCGTTTTGCGCGACCGCGTCGTAGAACGCGAGTTCGTCGTTGGAAAGCGGAGGAGAGAATCGTGCGCCGCGGGATGCCTCGGCTGCGACCTCCCTCGCGAACTCGATGAGCTCTGCGATGACTTCTGCCGCCGAAAGCTGCTGGTTCGTGTAGCGCTTCATGATCTCGGAGATGCGCTCCGAGAACGCGCGCTGGCGGATCAAGTTGCCCTGCGTCACGCCGGACCCTGCGTCGACGAGCGACTTGCGCAGCGCCTCGATCGCGAGGTGAGCGTTCGGCGCCGCCTGTGCCTTCGCGAGGAACTCGGGGCCGAGATCGTCGAGCGAAAGGCGTGGCAGCCCGGCGGCGTCGTAGATGTCGAGCACGTCGCCGGTCGACATCGCCTCGGCGACCAGGCCGCTCAGGAGCCGCTCGATCTCCTCCGGCACCGGCTCGTCGCGGGATTGCCGTTCCATGGCGTCGAACTTCGCCATCCACACCCGGACTTCTTCGTAGAAGGCGATTTCGTCGTGCAGCTCGGCAAGCCCGACTTGCCCTGAGCTCAGCGCCCACGCGCGGGCGAGCTGGCCGCTCGCTGCGCGATAACGGTTCGCGAGCCGTTCAGTTCCGAGCCCGGGGGCATTGAGCGGGTTTGCGGCATCCCGCAGGAAGTTCGTTGCTGTTGTCAACGCGGTGAACATTGCGCGCGGACCGCCGCCCTGGATGACGGCGCGCCAGTCGCAGCCGACGAGCATGTTTCGTATCTGCGCAACGAGTTCGCTGGCGATGGCGACGATCTCGTCGACATCCCTTCCGACGGGCCGATTCTCTTGGTCGGTGGTCGTGTACTCCGACAGCGCCTTGGCGAGATTGTCGGCAAGCGGTGCGTAAGCGACGAGGAGGCCATCCTCTTTGCCCTCGAATGTGCGGTTCACGCGCGCGAGGGTCTGCATGAGCAGCGCACCCTTGAGCGGGCGATCCAGGTACAGGGTGTGCAGCGGCGGAGCGTCGAACCCTGTCAGCATCATGTCTTTGACAATGACGAGTTCGAGTTCATCCGAGGCATTCTTCAGGCGGTCTTTGATCGCCGCATTCGCGGAGTCACGTCGAACGTGGTCGCTGACGGGTGGCTGGTCGGATGCCGACCCGGAGTAGACGACCTTGATTTTGCCGCCATCGAGTGCGTCGGAGTGCCAGTCGGGCCGCAGCGCGACGATCGCCGCATACAGGCGGGCGCAGATCTCGCGCGTGCCTCCGACGATGAGCGCCTTGCCTGCCGACCCGACGAAGGGGAGCATGCGGGCTCGGCGCTCTTCCCAGTGAGCGACGAGATCC
>DASZMW010000381.1:0-6983 GCA_035551735.1 Humibacter sp.
TCAGCAGGAAGCGCTGATGGCGGGCATCGTCATCGCGCTCATCCTGCGCGGAATCTTCATCGTGATCGGCGCGGGCCTGATCGACAACTTCACCTGGGTGTTCTACCTGTTCGGGCTCTTCCTGCTGTACACCGGCGTGCAGCAAGCCCTGCCGAGTGGCGACGACGAAGGCTCGAAGGACTCCTTCTTCTTGCGGTTCGCGCGTCGCCGACTGAATGTGCACGACGAATTCAACGGTGCAAAGCTCACCGTCGCGATCGACGGCAAGCGCTACTTCACGCCGATGCTGCTGGTGTTCCTCGCGCTGGGCACCACCGATCTGCTGTTCGCACTCGACTCGATTCCGGCCATCTTCGGCATCACGACGAGCCCATTCATCGTGTTCGCGGCGAACGTGTTCGCGCTGATGGGCCTGCGGCAGCTGTACTTCTTGCTCGGACATCTGCTCAAACGACTCGAGTACCTCAAATACGGCGTGGTCGCGATCTTGGTGTTCATCGGCGTCAAGCTGATCTTCCACGCGTTGCACACCAACGAGTTGCCGTTCATCAACGGGGGGCATCCCGTGCATTGGGCGCCCGAGATCGGCACCTGGCAGTCGCTCGGATTCATCCTTGTGGCCATGCTTGTGGCTACCATGGCAAGTCTGACCAAGATGTGGGTAGACAGGCGTTCCGTTCGGAACCGGGACGAGCAGGACTCGAGCAAGGAGAACACGGTCGGTGAACCTGACGCTGGCGGTGAGCGCTCGCACTGACGTCGGTGCGGTGCGCGCGGTGAATGAAGACGCCGTTCTCGCGCGCGATCCGGTCTTCGTCGTTGCGGACGGCATGGGCGGGCACGCGCGCGGCGATCTGGCGAGCAGCGCGGCCGTTCGCGTGATGGCGGAACGGCTCGCAGAAGGCGCGCCCGTGACGCCGAGCGACGTGCTCGACGCCGTAGCCGCGGCGAATGAAGCTGTGCGGGCGCTGTCGACGGCGGATGCCTCTGGCGTGGCTGTCGCCGGAACAACGCTCGCCGGCGTGGTCGCCGTGAGCGGCAGCGACGGCGGCAGCCGCTATTGGATGATCATCAACATCGGCGACTCCCGCGTGTACAGCTGGGACGGGGCGAGGCTCACCCAGCTCAGCGTCGACCACTCGGCGGTGCAGGAGCTCGTGGACGCCGGCGTGATCCGCGCGGACGAGGCGGGCGAGCATCCCGAGCGCAACGTCATCACCAGGGCGCTCGGCGCCGCTGATGACGTCGACGTCGACGTCTGGATGCTTCCTGCCGGTGGAGAGCAGACCTTCCTGATCTGTTCTGACGGGCTGAGCAAGGAGCTCTCCGACGGCCGGATCGCCGCTATTCTGCGTGAGAACCCGCACGATGAACGCCTGGCAGGCGTGCTCGCCGACGCCGCGATCACGGCAGGCGGTCGCGACAATGTCTCGGCCGTGGTCGTGTCGTCGTGGCCCGAATCGGTCGAAGCCGAGCGGGATACCGTTGAGCGACCCGAACATCAGCAATATCTCGAAGACACCCGCCCCCGATCATGACGCGCAGGGCGGCAGCATCCGCCCCACGTCGACGACTGCGAAGAGCTAAGGATGACCAACGTGCTCACAGTGGAACACACGGCCCCCGGTGGCTGGCTGGCCGCCGTGATCCCCGGACGACTGGCCGTCGTGCACCGTACGGCCGATGATGACGGATTCGCCGCCCGCCTCTGGGCGGCGCTCAGCGACGACGACGGCATCCGTCTCGTCATCGACGAACTCGCGAAGGGCGGCCTGACGAATGCGCCCGGATTCGTCCTGGCTGAGTGGGACGGCTCAGGCGACACATTCGACGGACGCTTCATCGTGCGCGGAGGAGCCGGCGTGGTCGTCGAGACCGCTCGAGGCAGTGAGGACATCACCGCGCGCGGCGTCTCCACGTGGGTCGAGCGACCAGTGACGGGCATCACGGGATTCCGCATCGAGTGCCTGCCGTCGAACCCGGTCGCCGGCACTTCTCTCCCGCTGGCGGTCGGCACGGCGTGGGTGAGCGCGCTCGCGTTCGGCTCGCTCGCGGCGCGCTACGTCGAGGTGGCAGACGGCATTCCGGCGGCGGAGTGGACGCCGCCGCTCGTGCAGACACCCGTCGAGCAGACACCGCTCGTGCAGACATCCGTCGAGCAGACACCGCTCGTGCAAGCCCCGGAGCCCGTCGCCGTGACCGTGCCTCCCGCTGGGACTGACGCGGAGCCGCCGGTCGCGCGACAGGACGAGGAGCACGGTCAAGACGAGGTCGACCTCGACCGCACCATCGCCGACCTCGAAGTCACCGTCGCCGGTGAGGATGCCGTCCAGCCCCCGAACACGAAGGCGCAAGAGGTTCCGCACGAGACCACGGGATACGACCATCTCTTCGGTGCGACCATGATGCGCAGCGTCGAAGACGCCGCGGCGCGCCCGCAGGTCGAGGATGCCGAAGAGCACGCCTCAGCCGAGCAGCCGGCCGCTGCGCCGCTGACGCAGCTCCCGGTGGTGCCACCCGCCCCGGAGGCCGCCGGCACGGCGCTCGGCGACCACGATGGGTTGACCGTGATGAGCGGTGACTTGCGCGCCCTCCGCGAGTCGACGGGATCCGCAGTACAGCCTGCTCCACCGGCAGCACCCCAGGCACCGGCGATTCCCCCAGAGGCGGACTTCGTGCTGCAGTTGCCGAGCGGCGCCGCCGAGCCGATCGACGGCATGGTCGTCGTCGGGCGCGCGCCGAGCGTCAGCAAGATGGGCGGAGGCCGGATTCCGCGCCTCGTCACTGTCGACAGCGTCGAGCACGACATCTCACGCAATCACGTGCAGCTCACCATCGAGGGCGGAACCGTGGTCGTCACAGACCTGCACTCCCGGAACGGCACGCTGATCTCCTTGCCCGGCAAGACTCCCCAGAAGCTCCGAGCAGGAGAGCCGACTTCGGTGATCGCGGGAACGGTCATCGACCTCGGCAGTGGAGTGACCCTGGGCGTCGTTCAGGCATGAGCAGACGCGTCGCAACCCAGGCGCCCGACCTTCCGGGCTACGACTACCAGCGGCTGCTGGGTTCCGGTGGGTTCTCCGACGTCTTCCTGTACGAGCAGAAGTTGCCGCGACGCAAGGTCGCCGTCAAGGTGCTGCTCACCGACGAGCTCGATCAGCAGTCCCGCACCCAGTTCGTCGCAGAGGCGAACGTCATGGCGCAACTGTCGGCGCATCCGTACATCGTCACGATCTATCACGCGGACGTCTCGGCGGACGACCGGCCGTACTTCGTCATGGAGTACTGCTCCGGCCCCTCGCTTGCCGAGCGTTACAAGCGCGAGCGGCTACCGGTCGAAGACGCGCTGCGCATCGGCATCCGGGTCGCCGGAGCAGTGGCGACCGCGCACGCTGCGGGCATCCTGCACCGCGACATCAAACCGGCGAACGTGCTCACCAACGACTTCGGCTGGCCGGCGCTGACCGATTTCGGCATTTCGTCAGCGCTCGAAGAAGAACTGCCCGTTCACACGACGACCTTCTCGCGTCGCGAAGCCGCGACGGCCGTGCCGAACGACAGCACGACACGGCAGTCTGTTGGCCTCTCTGTTCCATGGTCGCCGCCGGAGATGTTCGAGGACGACCCGAAGCCCGACGTTCGCAGCGACGTGTTCTCGCTCGCGGCGACCGTGTACACCGTGATCGCAGGGCACACGCCGTTCGAGATCCCCGGTCGCTCCAACGGCACGCTCGACCTGATCGGGCGCATCGAGCGCGGCGCCATCACGCCGATCGATCGGCCGGATGTGCCGCGCACGCTGGTCGCGGTGCTCGCCAAGGGCATGGCGTCGCGTCGTGAGGACAGGTTCGCCACTGCCGTCGACTTCGCGCGGGCGATGCAGCGCGTCGAGATGGAACTCGGCTACTCGCCGTCTGGCATCGAAGTGCCGAACCTCGTCTCCTCCGCCCGGCCGGAGCGCGAGACCGCCGACTCCGGCGACGAGACGATGGTGCGATCCCTTTCAACCGTTCTCGCGCAGAAGCCTTCTCCGCCTGCGCCCGTGGCTCCGACGCCGCCCCCGCCGTCGCCCGCAGCACGGGTGCCGAGCCCTTCGGCAGCGTCAGCACCGGACGCCGAGGCGACGAGACTACGAGGGATGCCGGCGGTTGCTGCGCAGGTACCGGGCCCGGCATCCGAGCACACCGTCATCCGCTCCTCGCCCGTCTCCGCATCGGCAGCCGAGGCGCCGGTGGTCGACGAGCAGGAGGAACCACCGTCGAAGCGACGAACCGGATTGATCGTGGGCGTCGTCGCCGCGGTGATCGTGGTGATCGTCGCGGTGGTCGTCACGATCGCGCTCGTTCCGCACGGGTCGACACCGAAACCGGCGGCGCACTCGGCAGGAGGCGACGACGGCACGATTCAGGTGTCGTCGGTGCCCGACCCCAAGCTGAAGTCCGCGGTGCGCAGTGCCGACGGAACGAGCGTGACGTTCACCTGGACGAACCCGAAGCCCAAGGCGAACGACCATTACGAGTGGCAGCAGGAGGGCACGACGCACGGCGCGGAGACGACGAACACGCCGACGGCGACGGTCACGGGCCTCACGCCTGGTTCTGCAGTGTGCGTCGACGTGCGGATCATCCGCAGCGGTGTCGCGTCGCCGAACCCGTTGAAGGCGTGCAACCCGTGAATCCGATCACCGTGGAGTTCATCGGGGAGACGTTCGAGGTCACGTCCCCTGGAGACTTCGGCATCGGCAGGGAATCCGACCTGACCATCGATGACAATCCCTACCTGCACAGACGGTTCCTGCACATCTTCGACGAGTTCGGCATGTGGTGGATCGCGAACGTCGGCACGCTGCTCACGGCCACCGTGACGGACGGCACCGGCGGAGTGCAAGCGTGGCTCGCGCCCGGGGCGCGGCTACCGATCGTGTTCGAGACGATGCACGTCATGTTCAGCGCCGGTCCGACGACGTACGACTTCACGATCCGCAACCCGCATGACTTGTTCAGCACGTCGCGCATCACGCAGGAATCCGGCGGATCGACGACGGTACTCCCGGTTACGCTCACCACCAGCCAGCGTCAGCTCATCGTCGCCCTCTCCGAGGGTGTGCTGCGTCAGCAGGTGCCGGGCAGGGGAGAGGTTCCGTCGTCCGCGGATGCCGCTGGGCGGCTCGGTTGGTCGATGACGACCTTCAACCGCAAACTCGACAACGTCTGCGAGAAGCTCGACAAGCTGGGTGTCGCCGGGCTCAGGGGCGGCGCGGGAAACCTCGCGACCAGCCGGCGCGCGCGACTGGTGGAGTATGCGGTCGCCACCCATCTCGTCGGCCCCGAGGACCTTCCGCTGCTGGATCGCGACGCCTCGGAAGGCGCCTGAACGCGGGCATTCCTCACATTCTAGTGGACAGAGCTGTCTAGCCTTTGTTCGTGTGCTAATTTGTACCCGGTTCGGGGGAGCGAGCTGCCGGTCAGGCCGAGGGATCAGGGGTGTCGCACGTGCTGAGGACCCTCTCTACGTGGATCCGGCGGCACAAGGCCCTCTCTTCGGCGATCGTGATTGCGATCGTTGCGGCCGTTCCCGTGACGTTCGCAGTCCTGCACAAGGGTTTCCCGACCGATGACGTCAATCTCGACGCTCGTGATGTGCGGGTTACCAACGGCGACAAGCTCATGGGTGGGCGTCTGAACCATCAGATCGACGAGCTCGATGCTGCGGTCAATGGCGCATCCAGCGATCTGGACGTGTTGCAGAACAGCAGTGCCTATTTCCTGACCGACAGCAAGAACGGCACACTCGAGCGCATCGATCCCGCGTTCGTCTCGCTGACCGATCGGGTGAGCATCCCTGCTGGTTCGCAGGTGTCGTACGGCGGCAACACCATCGCCATCACGTCGCCAGACGGCAAGGTGTGGGTTCTGGATGCCTCGTCCAGGCTTTCGTTCGATCCGTCGAAGACGCCGACGTCGGCGAAGCTGGGCAGTGGGACGAAGACCGTCGTCACTGACCAGGGTGTCGCGTACAGTGCCTCGCCTGACAAGCGTTCGCTGGTGCGGTTCGATCATCCGGGGGCTGCCGGCCAGTCCTCAACTCTTGACGTTCCGTCCTCCTTCCAGTTGTCGGCGGTCGGCGACCACGCGGTGGTTCTGGATACCAAGCTCAATAGGGTGCTGGTCGGGACGGGCACCGTGGTGAATCTGCCGGCGAAGGGCCTGCAATTGCAGGAGGCCGGCGCAGACAATGACTTCGTGCTCGTGGCATCCGGCAGCGGGCTGATGAAGGTGCCCGTCGGGGGCGGGCATGTACAGCTCGTGGGCGCGGGCGTCGGCCATGCGGTGACGAATGCTGGTGAGGTTTCGGCGCCGGTGTGGTTGAACGGATGCTCGTATGGCGCGTGGGCCGGAGCTGCTCGTTATCTCTACGCGTGTGATGGCAAGCCTGCTGTTGGTGTGGATATTGCGCAGCAGGTGAGCGGCGCGGATTTGCGGTTCAGGGTGAATCACGACGTGATCGCTTTGAACAATGTGCAGAACGGTGATGCCTGGGTGGTGTCGAGTCATTTGCGGCTCGTGCATAACTGGGCGAGCCTGAAGCCGAACGACTCTGAGGTGAACGGTAATACGGGGCAGACGAAGCCTGTGTTGCAGTCGTTCCAGGACACTCTCGCGCATCGCACAGCGGTGAATCATCCGCCGACTGCCGTCGACGACGACTTCGGAGTCCGCGCCGGCCGCTCGACCGTGCTGCCGGTGTTGGACAACGACACCGATCAGGACGGCGACGTCCTCACCGTCACCCAGGTCTCCCCGATTCCAGCAGCGGAGGGTCATCTCGACATCATCGAGGGCGGCCGTGCCGTGCAGCTCACGTTGCCCGATGGCGTCACCGGCGGTGTGTCGTTCCGGTACACGATCGATGACGGGCGTGGTGGGACTGCGTCTGCTCAGGTGAATGCGACGGTGCATCCGGCGACGCAGAACGCGGCGCCG